>CAYOYI010000475.1:0-3209 GCA_964408105.1 uncultured Chitinophagaceae bacterium
AAGAACACCAATTGCCTTTTAACTTCAGTTCGACAGAATTACCTGTTATTGAGGTAATACCAGAGATAAAGAAAAATCTAGCTAATAATTCTACTCTCATTATCAAAGCTCCTACCGGTGCAGGCAAGAGCACAGTAGTACCGCTGGCGCTGCTGGATGAATCGTGGCTGAATGGAAGGAAAATATTGATGCTGGAACCAAGAAGGCTTGCGGCAAAAACAATTGCTCATCGGATGGGTGATCTGCTTGATGAAAAGGTTGGCGAGACAGTTGGTTACCGCATTCGCTTTGAGAATTGTATTGGCAATAATACTCGTCTCGAAGTTTTGACAGAAGGGATATTGACGCGTATGATCCAGCAGGACAATTCGCTTGAAGGAGTAGGACTGGTCATTTTTGATGAATTCCATGAGCGCAGTATTCATGCTGATGTAGCAATGGCTTTATGCCGTGAAGCACAACAAGTGCTGCGCCCTGATCTTAGAATTTTGGTGATGTCTGCTACGATTGATATGCCGCAATTGGCAGGCATGCTGAATGCCTCTATTATCGAAAGCAAAGGAAGACAATACCCGGTTGATATTCATTACACCAATGATGCCGATGAACGAATGTTACCGGAGCTGGCGGCTCACACCGTTAAAGATGTTCTGAAAAAACATGAAGGTGATGCTTTAGTTTTTTTGCCGGGACAAGGTGAGATTAAAAAGTGTGAAGAGTTGCTCAGAAATTCTCTCAGAGGAATAATGATTCATCCTTTGTATGGTCAATTGACGGGAGGAGAACAGTATTTGGCTATTATGCCCAACAAAGCCGGAAAACGAAAAGTGGTTCTGGCGACAAACATTGCAGAAACAAGCTTGACCATTGAAGGAATCAAGATTGTTATTGATTCCGGTTTTGAAAGGAGGGCACGGTTTGATGCCAATTCAGGAATGCCCCGCCTGGAAACAGTTCGCATCTCAAAAGAATCAGCGGACCAACGGACAGGGCGTGCCGGACGACTGAGTGCCGGAGTTTGTTATCGCATGTGGACGAAGGCAACACATATGCGCATGGAAGAGCAGAGCCCACCTGAAATCGAACATGCCGATTTGTGCAATCTCGTCCTTGACATGGCGCAATGGGGAGTAGCAGATCCACGTCAGTTAGCGTGGGTTACACCGCCTCCTCGTAATCATATTGCACAAGCATCAGAGTTGCTTCATCAATTAGAGGCTCTGGAAAATAATCGCATCACCGAACACGGTAAGCAACTACATCGCCTCCCCACACATCCGCGCATAGCGCACATGTTAATTCGCGCTCAGGAAGCCGGCCAATTAGCGTTGGCTACTGATATTGCACCGTTGCTGGAAGAACGTGATCCTCTTCCACCGGAAACAGGCATCGATATTAACCTCCGGATTGAAGCACTCAGAAGATTTCGCAGAGAGCGGGCAGGTAATAACCGAATTGCCCGTATTGAGAAATTGGCATCGCAATACCGAAGCATGTTTGATATTGAACCGGATAACAGTACGGCAAATGAATATGAAACGGGAATCATTCTCGCCTACGCCTATCCTGAACGAATAGCTTGTGCTCGTCCGGGGAACAATGCACGGTTTCAAATGGCGAATGGGAGAATCGCTGCGGCAGGGCATCGTGATGACCTCGCACATGAACCCTGGCTGGCAGTTGCACATGTCAGCGACCGGGAAGGAGGATCGGGAAAGATATTCATGGCATCCCCATTAAATCCCAAAGACCTTGCTTCGCTGGTAAAGACAACTGAAGTTATCACTTGGGACACACGCAAAGGAGGATTGATTGCAAGCAAGGATTTACGAATCGGGAGCATTGTTTTGAAAAGCACTCCCCTGCCCGCTCCCGATGACAGCCAGCTCATTAGCGCCATCACAAATGCAATTCAAAAAGAAGGAAAAAATTTACTTAACTGGGATGACGCCACGCAGCAATTTCAAAACAGAATTCTGTCTTTGAAGAAGTGGCGACCACAGGAAAATTGGCCGGATATGCAAACGGAAACTTTGCTATTAACAAATGCGGAATGGCTAAGTCCCTACTTAAACACTATTAAAAAACCTGAGGATCTTAAAAAGCTGGACCTCAAAGAAATTTTGCTTTACAGCCTTACTCCAGAACAGCAGCAAAAACTTAAAGTACTTGCACCCGAATTTATTGAAGTGCCCACCGGTTCGAAAATCAAATTGGAATACAAGAATGATGGCTCATCTCCGGTACTTGCGGTCAGGCTGCAGGAATGTTTCGGATTGCAGGAAACACCAAGAATAAACGAAGGGCGAACCAGCGTTTTGATGCATTTGCTATCTCCCGGATTCAAACCGGTGCAGGTAACAGAAGACTTAAAAAACTTTTGGAACAATACCTACTTCGAAGTGCGCAAGGAATTAAAGCAACGCTACCCAAAACATTACTGGCCGGATGATCCGACTCAAGCAGAAGCCGTTCGCGGAGTGAAAAAGAAATAGCCCTATCTATCCTTCACAACCCGAACGATTGCCTTCTTTCCGTCACTATTTAATTCAACTAAATAAACTCCCGGATTAAAATCCTCCCAATTCAAACTTATCATGCGCTGTTTTCTTAAAACTCGGTCATCCACCAATCGTCCTTCAGCCGTAAAGATTGACAAACCCAAATTATTAAAGGAAGAATTTAGTTCAATGGTGAAATTCCCTGAGGTTGGATTGGGATAAACTTTCAGTTTTGAATCAAGCGTATTTTCCAAAATTCCAGAAACTACATCTACCAGGTGGCACCCTGATGTATCTACGCAACCATTTAGGGTCAACTCGACAGCATAGTAACCTGACTTGGCTGGTATGTAATACCAATTTGTTGCTCCGTTAATGATAGTATCATTACCACAATCGAACCACTGATAATAGCTGTAAGCGCTATCAGCCATCAACGTATCGTTAGAAATAGCAACTGAAGTATCTAATGAAGTTCCGGCAAGACAGGGTGCCGAAATGAAACTATAATAAACGTCCTGCTCACCATTGAAAGTAGCTGCCCAGGCCAAACGAGCCCCGTCATCAAATGAAATCATGTGAAAGTAATCACCCATCTTTTGCTGTGTTGGCCATCCAATGTGCGGGTCGAACGATTCAGACAACTTCCTGTTGGGCGACCATGAAATACCGGCATCTTCTGAATACGAATAATACAATGCTGACATG
>CAYOYI010000476.1:0-3201 GCA_964408105.1 uncultured Chitinophagaceae bacterium
TTATCAGGAGGAGTGGGAAATACTAGAATAGGCATTGATATCAATAGCGGTTTGCTTGCCAAGTTACATGTTGCCAATTCTACTCTTAACTTGGGAGTTTACGCAGAAGGGTTGCAGCGTGGTGGATATTTTTTGGGGCAATCAGGTGGTACGATTAATGTGGAATATGGAGTTCATGGTGAGAGCATAGACGCAGCTGATAGGAATATAGGGGTTGTCGGAGAATCGGTCACCCCTTCCGGAGTTACTGGTGGTTTTGCTACGCCCGGCACTGCAGAAGGCTCCGATGATGCTACTTACGGGAACATTGGAGTAGGTGGCTTAGCACCGCACATAAGTACAACCGCAATAAATATGGGAATGTTTGGTCAAGCATATAATTCGAGCTACCGAAACATTGGAGGGCGGTTTGAGGCAGGCAATGAATCTCCTTTTATCGTTAGCCCACCTTCTGTTTCTGGCGCTTTAAATTTTGGTATTTGGGGCACCGCGTTTTCGCTTAATTCTGCGGATATTAATGTTGGAGGCCATTTTGATGCTGGAGGAGCCTCAGGTCGCAATTATGGGATTTTGGTGACAGGAGGCTATACTGACCCACAAGCTCCTAATATTCAAGGGGTAACAGGATTTTTCCAGGGGGACATATTTGCCAATAGCTGGGTTTCTCCTTCCGACATAAACCTCAAAGACAGCATAACCGACATTACAAGCGCTCTTAGTACTCTTTCTCTTCTAACTCCTAAAAAATTCGTATTTAAGCGAGACAGTTTCCCCTATATGAATTTACCATCGGGGCATCGCCTTGGATTTATCAGCCAACAAGTTGATACAATAAATGGTCTTGACATTTTGGTAAAAGAAATTTACCAGCCTGCATATAGTGACACCTTTGGTAATGTTGTTATGGACTCCTTCACGTTCAAATCCATGAACTACACCGAACTAATTCCGTTAGCCGTAGCAGGTATTCAGGAATTGAATGAATCTAAAGTCTCCAGCTGCGCCCCCACCGACAGCAACTATGTGCCGCGATGGACAGAAAACAATGTTCTTTGCAGCGGATCCATTTACGACAATGGCACCAATGTAGGGATCGGCACAGCAGATAGTTTGGATGGCGCCCGCGTAACGATACGCGGAGGCAACGGGCTGAACGGCATCCATGCAGAGGGCGACACTATGGGAGCAGTCTTTACCGGAGGCATGGCGGGTGTTTACGGCTTTTCCGACAGCGTCACCACCTCACATGCAGGTATTATTGGCGTTTCTGAAAATGCCACGGTAACAAATATTGGTGTGATTGGTGTGGCTGGTGAAGGAATAGAACTGCCCGGCTCGGAAGATGAACCGATGCACATAGGCGTAGCCGGTTTCTCCGGTATTTCAACTGATGCTCAAAACGTTGGAGTAAGCGCTAGGGCATTTGGCTCCACTTCATTCAATGTCGGTGCATTCGTTGCAGGCGAAGAAGATGAAGTTGCCGACACCGCCATCAATGCAGGTATCATCGCCTTTGCCGGAGGCTCTGACGCGTTCAATGTAGGCGGGCTGTTCGGTGCGGAAGATTCAACGGGCATCAATATCGGTATCTTCTGCTCAGCCGAAGGCTCCGACTCCAACTCTGCAGGGCACTTTGTAGGCAACATCACGGTGACCGGTGCGGTGTATGAAGGCTCAGACCAGAAGCTGAAAACCAATATCGCGGACATGGATTCGAGAGACGCACTATCGGTCATCAACGCGCTGCAACCGAAATCATATCAATACCGCACGAATGATTACGATAACTTATCATTACCGGAGGGAACGCATCATGGTCTGATCGCACAGGATGTGGAGCAGGTGCTGCCGGAATTAGTAAGAACTGTAGTGCAGCCGGAAGTGAAAGGGCTGAACGGAAGGATACTCTCACATAAGACAGATTACAAGGGCGTGAATTATACCGGGTTAGTGCCGTACTTAGTGAGCGCAATACAAGAACAGCAAGCAACAATTGATTCATTGGAAAGTGCATTGAACGGAAAGCTGGCAGAACTCGAATCAAACATAAAGCAATGTTGCAACACAGGCTTCAGACAATCGGGCGAGGATTCAGAAAACGGAAGTGAAGAAGCAAACCATGTGACGGTGGAACTCAGCTCACTGCAAGTGGTTATATTGGAGCAGAACGTACCGAACCCATTCAAAGAGCAGACTTCAATTTCCTATTTCATTCCCGAAGAATCAGCGAAAGCGCAGATGCTTTTCTTCGATGCGAAAGGCAGGATGATAAAATCAGTAGAACTCGAAAAAGGCTACGGCATCATGACGGTGTTCGCACAGAACCTGAGCAGCGGCACATACAGTTACTCATTAGTGATTGACGGTGAAATTGTGGAGACGAAAAAGATGGTGAAGATGAAGTGAGGGTTGGGTGTGGAGTGTTAAGTTTTGAAACCAGCGGTGAGATTCTTCGCTCGCGGGCCTCGCTTTGAATGACGAACGTAGGGATTGCTTCACTCGTTCCTCGTCAGCAATGACGGTCTGATTGCTACTAAATAAGTAGAGAACTTCTGGAATGAGCGCTACGAAACAATGTGATGAAGAAAGGAAGTAAGTACGCGCAAAAACATCTCAGAAAAGTATCTTATACTGTAACAACGGATAAATACCAAGTTGATTCACATTCACTAATCTGTTCTGGGTAGGGTCATATTGGGTATAAAGCGGATTTTCCTTGTCTGTTATATTTTGACAGGATGCCGAAAATTCCTGGGTAACCCTTCTTCTGATCTGGCGATATGCAAAGCCGAGATCGAGGCGGTAGTAGGGTTCATATTGAGCTGAATAAGCTTTGTCATCCATGTAAACTGCTTTTCCTGCAATGGCGGATGAGCTCTGATCAATCGGAGTGTAGCGTGCACCGCCTGCAACAAGGAATTTGACATCAAATACAAGGTAATGCGTGTTCTTCCTTTCCTTTTTCTTTCCATTAAGCTTCAGCTCGTAACCGCCAAGAACATTCACAATGTAATTTCCATTGAATGCGGTGTTTCTTTCCACGCCATCACTGGCAGTATATTTTGAATCATAAAGAGATGCAGTCAGCAGCCAGTAATAACCTTTGGTCAGGAATTTTTCGAAAGTGATCTCAAGCCCATAGTTTTTTCCGGTGCCGTTGTTGATGACAAAATCCGAACCGTCTTCGCTGAAGCTGCCTGC
>CAYOYI010000477.1:0-3201 GCA_964408105.1 uncultured Chitinophagaceae bacterium
ACTCAGCCCAATCCTGCACTAATCGTAATGCTCTTCTTGGCAACTCCCCCTCAAGTATCTCCCCTGTCTGAATATTTATTTGTGCCTTAAACTCGCCATATTCTGCATGAAAATGCGGAGGCAAGTGGTCAAAGAAGAACATTTTAATGACGATGCCATAGAAACGGCTTATCTCGGGCATGAGGCAAATTTAATTGGTTTTACTGCCTGTTTAGTGTCACAAACAATACTTGAAAATTGTTTTACGATGAAAAAGAGTAACGCAAGTATTGCTTAATTGAGCTTTAGTAATATCTTTCCCTGATTCCCTTTTTTATTCACCTCGGCAATAGCGCTTTGAAAGTCATCTATTGGAAATACTTTGTGTATCCGTGATTGCAGTTCCCCGCTTTTGATCAGTCCGGCCACTTTGCATGTTACAGAAAGCTTTTTGAGGATTTTTTGTGAGCCAATCCAATTTGTAAGAAAAAATCCCTGGATGGAAGCAAGCGGTGTCATCAGGTCGCGTGATGAGAAGGAGAGCGGCTCTGAAGATAAAGTGCCGTACACCAGCAACTTGCCGTGCAACCCAAGACACTGAACCATTTCAGACGCAAGTGAACCTGCAATGGGATCAAGCGCATATTTTACGCCCATCCCTTTTGTGATCCTGAAAACTTCTTCGCGTATATTTTGAGCGGAAGAATCAATCACATGGTTTGCTCCGATAGCTTTCAAGCCCGATATCTGCTCCTTGTTCCTGACAATGCTGATGGTTTGATAACCAAATTTCTTTCCCATTCGAATTATCATCTTTCCCACTTCTGAGTTTCCAGCGGATTGCAAAACGATGTCACCCTGTTTGCATTTCAGCACTTCACAGATCATTGCATAGGCGGTGACCGGATTCACAAATGAAACTGCGGCCTGTTCATCACTGATGCCTTTGCCGATTGGCAAAGCCTGCTTTGCGTCCACAACATTATATTGCTGCCAGTTTCCTTTCTTAGCACCAACAACGGCAACTCTTTTATTCATCAGGTATTTCGGATAAAACCCGCTTCCGACTTTCACAACCACACCTACACCTTCAAGTCCGGGTATGTGCGGCAGCGCAGGTATTTTTCGCTCTCCGCCTGGGTCAATTGAAAGCTGATCTTCCGGTTTGCCATAATTCCAGATGGCTTTGCTGATAGCATTCTTGTAGGTTCCCTCAATGGTGTTATACAGATCAGAGGGGTTGATCGGACTCATTAACATCTTCACTTTCACTTCTCCGGGTCCCGGCTCAGGTTCAGGAATTTCTTTAAGCTGCAATACATTTTCAGCCTTGCCATATTGCTCAAAAATCAGCGCTTTCATATTGAGGTCTAAACAGAAATGTAGGGCAAATTAAGTTATTTGACGGTGTGCGACTGTCACCCTGAGCGGAGTCGAAGGGTTATGCGGTTGCCAGCCCAAAATGGTTCGACTCCGCTAACCATGACAACTCGCAAATGCAATTTATGCTGCGTCTAAACTAAATTGAATTTTTGATTTCCGATAAGGGTTTAATTTGCAGGAAAAAATTACGGCCTTGAGAATCTTGATAATACTCATTTGCTGTGTGATCAGCGCATCAGCTTTTTCGCAGGGGTGCTCAGATGCGGGAGTTTGCACCGCAGGGAGCCTGCGCAGTGACGCAATTCCGATGGCAATTGGCAAGGACAGCATTCCGCCAAAATATACTTTGATAATTACGCCAGCAATCGGAATGGGGGAGCAAAGCGTCATTAATTTCACCCCAACCGTTGACCTTACCTATCAGGCTGCGGAAAGGCTTGCTTTCAATCTTAAGATCGGGTTTAATCTGGCTAACGGAGATCTCGGAACAGCCTACGGGGCAAGTGATCTGTTTTTAAGTGGCATTGTGTATTTTATAAAGAAGGAAAAAATGAGTCTTTCATTTATCGGTGGCGCAAAATTTTCCGTTCAAAAAGCAAATTTTTCGATTGATGATAAGGTGTTACCATTAAGTTATCAGTCAGGAGTCGGGACAAATGACTTATTGCTTGGATTGTCTTTCAATTACAAGACCTGGTATGCCGGAGCAGGATTTCAGCATTCCTTTTCGCGAAGCACCAATACTTTCAGCCATGAAATTTACGACAGTACTTCCGTTGCCTTGAATCATTTTGAATCAAACCGCCTGAAACGCGCACCGGACTTTGTTTTGCGTGCGGAGAAGAAATTTATCATTAAGAAAATCCGCCTCGGGCTGGGAGCAGGGGTGGTAATGATCTACCATGTAGCCAACGATGAATTGGAAAATAGTGATGGTGACGATATTGAAATTATCGGTTCAAAAGGAACTACCTTAAATATCACGGCTGGCGTGAACTATAAAATAAATCATTCATGGAGTGTGAATGTCGGGGTCGGGTTCCCTGTGTTGGTGAGAGATGTCAGGCCAGACGGATTGACGAGATCCTGGGTTATATTTCCAAGCCTGACTTATACTTTTTAGAACAGCATAAAAAGTGAAAAGCTGCCTGAGCTCATAACGAACAGGCAGCTTTTCGACCGGATCACGAAACGAATATCCTTCTCTACATCTTCATAAACTCGCGCATCCCCCACAACTCTCCTTTCGGACCCTCGATACAAGCGAAATACACTCCGCCCACATAACCGGATATTGCGATCTCGTGATTTATATTTTCACCGTGTGAACTGTATTTGTAAACTTCCCTTCCAAAAACGTCATAAACCCTAATAACAGATTCAGGAACCTTTGTTTTGAATTTCACCACAAACTTTATGGACTGGTTATGATTGTGAATGATATAATATTCCATTTGCGGAGTGTTGGTTGGATTGACAGGTGGTGCTACGTTTTCATTATCCTGCGAAACTTCTTTATATGCATTGATGAGATTAGGCTGCACGTTGGTTATCAGGCCGGCACCTTCCTCATATATCTTTCTCGAAAGCGCAACAATATCGGTCTGAACACTGTTGGAATTGAATTCGAAAATATACGTGAATGCGCTGTGAGGAAGAGTGTTATCCGGGAAGTTGATTTGCTTAAGGCTATAACCATGCTTAAAGTTTTCAAAGCTCGTTTGGTTAATACGGTCGGGGTTGAAATTTACAAGAAGCAGGTTGTCCATAGTGAACCATGCTGCAGAGTCATACGGTAAATCAGGAAATAAAGTAATGACCGGAAACTCTCTGTCAAAA
>CAYOYI010000478.1:0-3195 GCA_964408105.1 uncultured Chitinophagaceae bacterium
CGTTTGGGATTTTGGTGATGGGAATTCATCAACTGACTCGCTGCCAGTTCATGCGTACGGCTCTGAAGGATATTACACCATTAGTCTTACCGCAACTGACATTAATGGTTGTGACAGCACTTTGGTGAAACCGCTTTACATCAGAGTCGTTCAACCACATGGAAATTTTGATGTTGATTCATTGTTTTCAAGTTGTCCTCCGCTCTGGGTGAATTTTACCGATCTCACTCCGGCAAATGATAGCGTTACCGATTGGTTGTACTATTTCGGTGACGGACAAACCAGCGATTTGAAAAATCCTACTCACGTTTACACAACAGCAGATTCTTTCTGGGCGCATATGGAAGTAACCGATTTCAACGGATGCAGGGATACCTTCTATTTCCCCGATCCGATTGTCGTGACCGGCCCCAAAGGAACGTTTGACTTTATTCAAAATGAAGTTTGCGTTGATGTTCCCGTTCAGTTTTTCTCCGATGCTGCCGACACCATTATCCATATTTATGATTATGGTGATGGAAGCATTGGAGTAACCATCGGGCCGGATACGATCACGCATCTTTATACTTATCCGGGAGTATTCCATCCTTCATTAGTGATGGATGATGGTCATGGATGTATCATTTCGATTGACCATCCTGATTCCATTGTTACATTTGATATATGGGCGGGATTCACCTCTGACATTACACACATTTGCCGTGCAAGTGTTGTGCAGTTCACAGACACTTCCGGAGGCGCTCCTGCTCCGGTGAGTTGGTTCTGGGATTTTGGAGATGGCACCACAAGCACTTTACAAAATCCAACCCATTATTATGGCGTGCCAGGACAGTATGATGTCATGCAGGCTGTAACCAATGCTGAAGGATGCACTGACACCATGATCGTGCCGAGATACATCACAGTTGATCCCGGACCAACTGCAGATTTCACCAATCCTGACAGCAATATTTGTATTCCAGAAACAATCCACTTTACAGACGCTTCGGTATCTGATAGTGTAATCATATTATGGTCTTGGGATTTTGGGGACGGATCAGCCTCAGTCCTGCAAAATCCCGACCATACTTATAACACGGTAGACTCATTTAATGTAACCCTGATTATTGAAACTGTTGCAGGGTGCAGAGATACAGTGGTTAAAACAGTTGTCACTCACGGACCTCCTGTTGCAGAAGCAGGTCCGGGAGCTACGATTTGCAATGGCGATACAGCACAGCTAAACGGTTCAGGGGGGATCGCCTTTTCATGGACTCCGGCTTCCTCGCTGAGCGATTCTGTAATTGCAAACCCGCGAGCATTTCCTTCGGTCACAACAACTTATTTCCTGACTGTCTTTGATAGTCTTGGTTGTTCCGATACCGATTCAACTGAAGTAGTAGTTAATCCTTTACCTGCAATTGTCATAAGCGGTGATACCGCTTTGTGCAATACGACCAGTTATCAAATCAACTCAAGTGGCGGAGGAACATATTTATGGTCGCCCGCTCCAACGCTATCGTGCAGCACTTGTCCAAATCCTGTTGCTACACCAGACAGTACTACAACCTACAAATTGCAAGTAACATCAAGTGATGGATGCGTTAACATGGATTCGCTCACAATATCTGTCGGTCAATATGTAGTTGATGCTAATATTTCCGACTCTGTTGCCTGTGTCCCTTCCGAAATCAATTTCACTGATTTGTCAACGGCCGATGGAACCATCATTTCATGGAATTGGAATTTTGGAAATGGTGTTACAGATTCAGTTCAAAATCCTCAACATGAGTACACAATGGCAGGACTTTATCCGGTAACATTAACTATAAAAACTTCATTCGGCTGTATTGATTCTGTTACAAAATACATTGTTATCAATCCGCTTCCATTGGTTGATGCTGGTCCTGATGTGATGATTTGCTTCGGTGATACAACTCAATTAAACGCCTCCGGTGGAGTAAGCTATAGTTGGTCGCCTTCAAGCTCATTAAGCAACGCATCAATTCAAAATCCTCTCGTATATCCAATTGCAACAACAACTTACCATGTCACTGTTACGGATTCCAATGGTTGCCAGAATATTGATTCGGTGGTCGTAATTGTAAACCCTCTTCCAACGGCTACCGTCACTCCGAGCACTACAACATGTGAATTAGCTCCAATTCAATTGAATGCAACCGGAGGAGTAAGCTATAGCTGGTCTCCATCTGCCTTTTTGAGCGCAAGTAATATTCCGAATCCAACCGCTCGCCCTCTCTCAAGCATAACATACACGGTGGAAGTTACCGATTCAAATGGCTGTAAGATAACTGCCAGCGTTAATTTGAATGTCAATCCACTACCACTTGCAATGGTTTCTCCGGACACTGCTATTTGTTTTGGAGATTCTGTTCAGCTTTATGCATCAGGTGGAACCAACTACAATTGGTTCCCGGATTCAAGTTTGAACTGTAAAATTTGTCCCGACCCTATTGCCTTCCCTACGCAAACCACTACTTATCAGGTCAACATAACTAATAACTACGGATGCTCAACCACAAGATTTATTGACGTAATTGTTAATCCATTACCTGAGATTGAAGTAGCTAAGGACACTTTTATGTGTGAAGGACATGGTGTTCAATTGTTCGCACGCGGTGGGGCAGGCTATATCTGGTTTCCGACCAAGGGGTTAAGCGATCCTAATATTTCCGTTCCGATTGCTACACCGGATTCAACTACAAGGTACTTTGTTAAAGCAGTGACAGCATTTGGATGTGAGAGCATTGACTCTGTTGACGTTGAAGTGATTCAATTTTTTACTGCCTTCAGCATGTCCGATACTTCCGGTTGTCTTCCGGTACAAGCACAGTTTAATATGAACGGATATGCCACAGAGCCAATTACAGGATGGGTTTGGGATTTTGATGATAACAAAACATCAACCCTGGCTAATCCAATTCATGTTTACGGAAATCCCGGAACCTATAATCCAAAACTTACCGTTACCACACTAAGAGGATGTGTAGATTCGATAAGCGCGGAAATCACAGTGTTCCCACTGCCGGTAGCTAACGCAGGCCCGGATACAGCGATTTGCTTTGGTGAATCCGTTCAGCTAAATGGCTCGGAAGGGTTGTACTACAACTGGTCGCCTTCAATTGGCTTAAGCGCAATGGATATTCCAAATCCTGTTGCCCAGCCAAACGTAACGCGCTCCTATGAGTTGATTGT
>CAYOYI010000479.1:0-3189 GCA_964408105.1 uncultured Chitinophagaceae bacterium
AAAGCGAGGAGATAAATTCCTTATTCGCATATTCATCCAGCTTCATTACATCTTCCCCCTGAATGTTCGTTCTGCCCAGCGTACCTAATATGTCAACCAAGCCCGCTGCATTCACTTCCCTGTTCACGATCGTGGCGGCAACACCGATGTTACGCAGTATCGCGGATAAGTCTCCGGTTGCACGAGGAAATTCCTTCTGTTTGGTTACAATATAATCGTCAAGTACGATGACCTTCTTCTCTCCCATAAATTCAAATTTTAAATTTCTCTCTCAACAAAAATACTCAATTATCTTTGCGCTCGCTTCTGCGAAACCAGCATTTAATTTATCTTAACAAAGCGGCAAAATCAATAATAAATGTCTCCTTCAATCGGGCAAAATATTGTGATCAGGGATGCTAAAAAAAGCGATATGCCTGCGGTACTTTCGCTCATTAATGATCTGGCCGCATTTGAAAAAGCTCCGCAGGAGGTCATTGTCTCGGTCAATGACCTTGAAAAAGATGGTTTTGGTGAAAGGGCTCTTTTTAAATGCTTCGTTGCAGAATTGGATGAAGAAGTGGTTGGCATGGCGCTTACCTACATTGGCTATTCAACCTGGAAAGGGAAGCTCATTTATTTAGATGACATTATTGTAAGGGCGATGCACCGCAATAAGGGAATCGGAAAACTACTGCTTGATAAAGTGATACAATTCGCAGCAAACGAAAATGCGCGCGTCCTGAAATGGCAAGTGCTGCGCTGGAACAAGGACGCGATCAGATTTTACGAGCGATATGAAAATGTTGTCTTCGATGATGAATGGGTTGATTGCAAGCTATTCCAAAAAGAATTGATTGAAGCGGTAAAAAATTAAACCAGGATGAAAGTATTCAAGTTTGGAGGAGCCTCTGTAAAAGATGCGCCTTCCATGATAAATGTCGGAAAGATCATTAGCAGATTCACCAATACTGAATTGGTTGTAGTCGTATCTGCGTTGGGAAAAACCACCAATGCCCTTGAAGAGGTTGCTGAGGCTTTTTTCAAAGGAGAGATTGATGTTGCAAATAAGAAAATCGATGCGCTTGAAAAACATCATGAAGAAATTGCGCTGGAACTGCTGAAGAATCCAAAGGATCGCGCGCTGACGGAATTGAAAAAAATGTTCAACAAGTTGCGGCAAACCCCGGAGCTGTATAAATCAGAAAATTTCGATTTTGTATATGACCAGGTGGTTGGTATGGGAGAACTTTTCTCTACACGAATCCTTGCTTCATACCTGCAAAGTATCAAGCTCAATGCGCACTGGCTTGATGCACGCAGCGTGATCAAAACTGATACTGCATACCGTGAACCAAAAGTGAACTGGCCGGAAACGAAAGAAAGGATCTTCGATTCGGTGAAGCCATTGCTGAAAAAAGACATTGTCATCACGCAAGGATTTATCGGCAGCACTTCCACGAATCATTCAACTACGCTTGGAAGAGAAGGGTCGGATTTCACGGCTGCCATTTTCTCAAACATCCTTGAAGCCGAGGAACAAGTGATTTGGAAAGATGTGCCCGGTGTTTTAAATGCCAACCCTACCCTCTTCCCGAATGCGGTGAAGATTGAAAAGCTTCCTTATGAGGAAGCGGTGGAAATGACCTACTACGGTGCGCAGGTCATTCACCCTAAAACCATCAAGCCGCTGCAAAACAAAAACATTCCCCTTCATGTGCGCTCCTTCATTGAGAGCGAAAAAGAAGGAACGCTGATCGGCAACTTTCCTCTTTCCAAGGACATCCCGCCAATTATCGTTTTCAAAAGGAACCAGGTGTTGCTCAGCTTCTCCACCAAAGATTTTTCTTTCATGGCTGAGGAAAGCCTCGGGCACATCATCGAGGGATTTGCAAAATTCCGGGTGAAGACCAACGTGATGCAGAATGCCGCCATCAGCATGGCAGTTTGCATTGATTTCAACGAATCAAAAGTGCGTGAGCTTTCACATTTTCTGGAGCCTCACTTTAATATCAAGATTGAGAAGAACGTAGAAGTGCTCACCATTCGCCATTACAACGATGCTATCGTGAAAGAGCTGACCAAAGGTAAGGATGTGGTCATCACCCAAAAGACCAAGGATACGGTTCAGTTTGTACTGAAGGCGTAGGAGTTAAAAGGAATTGGATTAGGATTTTTTTGTGGTTATATTTAGCGTGACCTATTCGAAAACAATGAAACCAACCCTAATAGTTTTCTCTGTCCTGCTAGTTTTTACTACCAGAGCACAGGACCCGCAGATTGAATGGCAAAATACTATTGGCGGATCTAATTATGATAAACTATACTCAATTCAGCAAACTGCTGACGGAGGCTATATTCTTGGAGGTTCTTCCAACTCCGGATTAAGCGGAGAAAAAACGGAACATTCTCAGGGCACCTATGATTATTGGGTAGTCAAGTTGGACACCGCAGGAAATATTGTTTGGCAAAATACCATTGGAGGAAATGGTGGAGATTATCTTCGTTCGATCCAACAAACTGCCGATGGCGGCTATATTCTTGGGGGTTATTCAAATTCGGAAATTTCAGGAGACAAGACCGAAACCTTTATTGGTACACCAAGTCCCTTTAACACAGATCCGCATGATTATTGGGTAGTCAAATTAGATTCAGCAGGAAATATCGTTTGGCAAAATACCATCGGAGGAACTGGTGATGATTTGCTTCATTCAATACAACAAATTGCGGATGGAGGTTATATTCTTGGAGGTGAATCTGATTCTCGTATCTCTGGAGATAAAACGGAAGATAGACAAGGTGGACTTGATTTTTGGGTAATCAAATTAGATTCAGCAGGAAATATCATCTGGCAAAATACAATTGGAGGAAGTGGCAGCGACAATCTTCGCTCAATACAGCAAGCTACAGACCGAGGGTATATTCTCGGAGGTTGGTCTAATTCCTATATCTCTGGAGATAAAACGGAAGATAGACAAGGAGGAGATGATTATTGGGTAATCAAGTTAGATTCCGCAGGGAATATTGTCTGGCAAAATACCATTGGAGGAGGTAACCATGATGTGGTTACGTCAATTCAGCAAACTGCTGACGGAGGCTACATTCTCGGAGGTATTTCTGAATCTGGAATTGGGGGAGACAAAACTGAATCTTCTAAAGGCCAAACTGACTATTGGGTAGTCAAATTAGATTCAGCAGGAAATATCATGT
>CAYOYI010000480.1:0-3179 GCA_964408105.1 uncultured Chitinophagaceae bacterium
GTCGAATGCTCCGATTGATAACAAGGGTAAATTTGAAAACGACCGTGTAAAATGCCGTGAAGAAGGGGATTTCCCGATTCTCAATCCGACTGATATCCAGTTCATGGATATTGCTCCCAACCAGATCGTTGGTATCTCGGCATCATTGATCCCATTCCTGGAGCATGATGACGCTAACCGCGCGCTCATGGGATCAAACATGCAACGTCAGGCAGTACCGCTTCTCAGACCTGAGTCTCCGGTTGTTGGTACGGGATTCGAGAAGCTTATTGCTGAAGATTCAAGAATATTGATAAGCGCTGAAGCCAATGGGGTTGTTGATTATGTGGATGCCAATGAGATCGTTATTAACTACGACCTGAGTGAAGATGATCAGTTGGTAACATTTGACAGCAATAAGAAGCATTATCATCTTACCAAATTCAGAAAGACAAATCAGAATACCTGTATCAACCTCAAGCCCAATGTAAGGAAAGGGGAAAAAGTGAAGAAGGGTCAGATACTTTGCGAAGGCTTTGCTACTCAGGGAGGAGAACTGGCGCTTGGTCGCAATCTCCAGGTTGCATTCATGCCATGGAAGGGGTACAATTTCGAGGATGCTATCGTGATCTCTGAAAGAATGGTAAAGGAGGATGTTTTCACATCCATTGTAGTGGAATCTTATGACTTGCAGGTGCGCGATACCAAGCTTGGAGAGGAAGAACTCACTTCAGATATTCCAAATATCAGCGAAGAAGCGACAAAAGATCTTGACCAAAACGGAATCATCAGGGTTGGCGCAACAGTGAAGGAAGGCGATATCCTGATTGGAAAGATCACGCCTAAAGGCGAATCTGATCCAACTCCCGAAGAAAAATTGCTGCGTGCGATTTTCGGTGATAAGGCAGGTGACGTTAAGGATGCTTCGTTGAAAGTGCCGCCTTCTGTGGAGGGAGTTGTCATTGACACCAAATTATTCTCTAGAGCGAGAAAAGATAAAACTTCAAAAACGAAAGAAAAGACTGCTCTTGAAAAATTGGATAAGGATCATGCAAAGGTTTTAGAGGAAACCAAGGAATCATTGATCAAGAAGCTCATGGTGCTGCTTCAGGGAATGACTTCCAACGGAGTTTTCAGCGCATATAAGGAAGAACTGATACCAAAAGGCACCAAATTCTCTCCAAAAGTTTTATCTGGAGTTGAGTTTGATAATATAGATCCCAATCAGTGGACAAGCGATAACAAAACCAACAAGCTGGTGAGAACGCTGCTTCACAACTACAAGCTGAAGGTAAATGAAGAAGTAGGAAAGTATAAGCGCGAAAAATTCAACATCAGCATTGGTGATGAATTGCCATCAGGTGTGTTAAAGTTGGCTAAAGTTTATCTCGCCAAAAAGCGTAAGCTCAAGGTGGGTGATAAGCTTGCCGGTCGCCACGGAAACAAGGGTATCGTTGCGAAGATTGTAAGAGCGGAAGATATGCCGTTCCTTGAAGACGGAACCCCGGTTGACATTGTTCTCAATCCGCTCGGTGTACCATCGCGTATGAACCTCGGACAGATCTATGAAACTGTACTTGGTTGGGCAGGACAAAAGCTGGGAGCAAAATACTCCACTCCTATTTTTGACGGAGCTACCATTGGTGAAATCGAGAAGGAAATTGACCGTGCAGGTCTGCCAAAGCTTGGACAAACGTTTCTCTATGATGGCGAAACCGGTCAGCGGTTCCACCAGAAAGCTACCGTAGGAGTAATTTATATGATCAAGCTGTCGCACATGGTGGATGACAAGATGCACGCGCGATCTATCGGGCCGTACTCGCTGATCACGCAGCAGCCACTTGGTGGTAAAGCACAGTTCGGAGGTCAGCGTCTTGGTGAAATGGAAGTATGGGCGCTCGAAGCCTACGGTGCCTCCAACATTCTCCAGGAATTGCTTACGGTTAAATCCGATGATATCATCGGCAGGGCTAAGGCTTACGAGTCAATCGTTAAGGGAGACAATTTGCCCAAGCCAGGCATTCCGGAATCTTTCAACGTGCTTGTGCATGAATTGCGCGGGTTAGGCCTTGAACTTGACTTCGTTTAGTACAACGGAAATTTTGACACGAGACTAATTAATTGAAAAGAAAAACTTCAGATAATGCCATTTAACAAACAGCACAAATTCAATCCGAATTTTTCCAGGATCATCCTCAGGCTGGCTTCGCCTGATGATATTTTGGAAAAATCTTATGGTGAAATCAAGAAGCCGGAAACCATCAATTACCGTACTTACAAACCGGAAATGGATGGCTTGTTTTGCGAGCGCATTTTCGGGCCCACCAAGGATTTTGAATGTTACTGCGGAAAGTATAAGAGAATAAGATACAAAGGTATTGTATGCGACCGCTGCGGTGTGGAGGTTACGGAGAAGAAAGTAAGAAGAGAAAGGATCGGGCATATCAAGCTCGTTGTTCCGGTAGTGCACATCTGGTATTTCAAGTCCCTTCCGAACAAGATCGGTTACCTGCTTGGAATTTCTTCCAAGAAGCTGGAAATGATCGTTTACTATGAGCGATATGTTGTGATCCAGGTTGGTGCGGCTTCCGAGTTTACCGATGCAAAAGGAAATAAGATCGAAGACCTTGCGCTCCTCACCGAGGAGGAATACCTTGAAATTCTCGAAAAGCTTCCGAAAGAAAATCAGCACCTTGACGATGCTGACCCAAATAAGTTCATAGCGAGAATGGGCGCTGATGCCATCCGTGACCTCTTGGTGAGGATCAACCTTGATGATCTCTCTTACCAATTGAGAAACAGCGCTGCCACAGAAACTTCACAGCAAAGAAAGGCTGAAGCTTTAAAGCGCTTGAGCGTTGTGGAGTCGTTCCGTAGCGCGAATACAAGAATTGAAAACAAGCCGGAATGGATGATCGTGCAGTATCTGCCCGTTGTTCCACCGGAATTGCGCCCGCTTGTTCCTTTGGATGGCGGCCGTTTTGCCAGCTCTGACTTGAATGACTTGTACCGCAGGGTAATTATTCGTAACAACCGTTTGAAGAGGCTTATTGAGATCAAGGCGCCTGAAGTGATTTTGAGAAATGAGAAGCGCATGTTGCAGGAAGCTGTTGATTCACTGTTTGACAATTCAAGAAAATCAAACGCTGTCAAAGCCGAAGGTGGTCGTGCGCTGAAATCGTTGAGTGATATTCTCAAAG
>CAYOYI010000481.1:0-580 GCA_964408105.1 uncultured Chitinophagaceae bacterium
CGCAGGCGGGCCGTTGTTCACAATGATGCGGATGAAAGTAGAGTAGGGGCAGCCGTTTGCATCTGTTATAGTAACGATGTAAATTCCTGTTGTGTTAACGGTAATGGAATCATTGGTTGAGCCGGTGCTCCACACGTAGGTGCAGCTTCCGCAAGCTGGGGCAACGAGCAGCACACTGGTTCCGGCACAAACAACCGTGTCTGGAAATGCTGTAATGTTTCCGCTTAATGAAGGCGCAACTACTGTCACGTTTTGCTGAGCGGTGTCAAAGCATCCAAAAATATCGAGCACGATAAGCGTGACGGGATACGTGTTAGCTGTGTTATAGGTATGAGCCGGATTTTGATTGAGAGAAGTTCCTGCATCGCCAAAATTCCAGTTCCAGTAATTGATGCTGACGAAAGAAGCATCCGTGAAATTCACAGGCATGTTAATGCAATTCGGATTGCTGAAAGTGAAAGCGGCTGTGGGTGGGTTAGCAATTACTACTGTGTCGGTGAATGTCGCTATGCAAGTTCCGTTGGAAATCGTGAGCGTCACAATGTAGCTGCCCGGGCTGGCATAAACGTGACAGGGATTT
>CAYOYI010000481.1:590-3164 GCA_964408105.1 uncultured Chitinophagaceae bacterium
TGAATTATTCGCATCACCAAAATTCCAGTTCCATGAAGTGATGTTATTGCCCGCGGTGAAAGTGCTTTTATCGGTGAAGCAGACAGAATCTCCATCACATCCCGCAACAAAGTCAAATTTTGCCGCAAGCGGAATCTCAACTTGTGCTGTATCAAAGAGCAAACACGAATCCGTCCCTGATAGATCAGGAACATATCCGCTGAGAACTACAAGATAAAATCCAGCCTGTGCATAAGTATGAACCGGATTGACTTGAGTGGAAGTGGTGAAGTCGCCAAAATTCCAGATAAAGGAAGTTCCGTTCACGGACGTATTCGTGAAAACAACCGGATTGCATGGTGCATGAGTGAAACTAATGCTGCCATCAGGAAGACAAGTGCCGGGTCCTGTTCCGTTGCAACTATCTTCACTCACCACCAGCAAGTTCGACACTGCCGTGCATCCGTTTGATGCGTCAGTTACCGTTACGGTAAAACTGCCCGGTGCGCTCACATTGATACATTGTGTAACCGCAGCGGTTGACCATGCATATTGGTAATTTGGGTTTCCGAGCGCGCACATATTTACTGCGTAAGAAGCGCCAATGCAATATCCCAGCGGGTTAGCCGTGCTTATACTTGCAGTGGGACCGGAAACGTAAGTGACGTTTTTTTGCGAAGAAGCGGTACATCCGTTAGCATCGGTAACCGTTACCTGATATAATCCATCTGTGAAAATCGTAGTCGGATTTACATTGGAAGAATACCCGCTTGGTCCGCTCCAATTAAATGCAGTGAACACACCGCCCACCGCCTGCAATTGCGCGCTTCCTCCTGCGCACAAACTTCCGATTTGATTCACTGAAGGATTTGGAATCGGATTCAGGTTCACTGTAGTTGAATTCTGAACATTCGTTCCGCAAACTGTCACGCTTAAAGTGACGGTTACCGTTTGTGGTGCGTTATTTCCCCATTCAATCAGGGTGGAGGAGCTTCCCGGTGAAAAAATTGCTCCGGCATTTGAAGGCGTGATGCTCCATGTGTAAGTAGTGCCGGGAGGGTAAACCGTATTGGTGGAAAAGGTATTGGTCGCGTTCGCGCAAAAAGGACTGGTGGAAATAATGTTAGGAGGTCCGGCTGCAAAAGGATAAACGTTTTGCAAAGTCGTATCCGAGTTGCAGAAAGGAGGGTTCGGCATTTGTTGGAAAGCCTGCACAATATAAGGTCCCGAGTTTGCCCACGTCACCGTGATACAGTTTCCAATTGCCGTGGCAGGTGTGCCGCCTGTGATGATCCAATTCACCGGATTGGTTGCGGTTGCACAATAAGATACTGTGCTACCGGGACAGATGATAGTATCGCCAGAGATTGTTGGTGCCGGAGGAGGAGGAATCACTTTCACAACATAGTATGCGGTATCAGTGCAAACCTGATTTGGATTCACAGGAACAGCAGTAAGTGTGAATGTTCCCGTCATGCCGTTCCAATTAACGCTGAGGCTGGGGGCCGGACTTGCTGAAAGCGTAGGTCCTGCGGGAGAAATGCTCCAAAAACAATTCACTCCTCCACTGGCTGCGAAACCGGCAATACTGTTGGAACACACAGGAGAGTTTCCAAAAATATCCAGCTTGGGTCGTAGGCGAATAATGATTGAGCCGGTTCCACCGCAATTCAAAAACGAATCATAGAAAGAAACATTGAGCGTGTCATTACATCCAAACAGCAAGCTCGACCAGCAGATTTCCACTTCCTCACACGATGTAGTATCCGAGATTGTGCCGCAAGTTCCTCCAATACTCCAGGAGTAAGTGGCTCCGCTGAAATGAGGCAGCGAGTAGGTTTCGCAATCACCGGGGCAGACTTTGTTTGGTCCGTTAATGGTTGCATTTGTTGGAACGATGGGGACATAAATCAAAGTAGTGTCGCTGCAAACGGTGCTGCAGCCCGTGATGTATAATCCAAGTGTTCCTAATTGTCCTGCGCCCCAGGCAACCGTCACGTTTGGTGTACCTTGTCCTGAAATTATCGTTCCACCAATTGCGAACCAATTGTAAACACACCCCGTCACCGATGCGGTGCTGTATGATGCTGTGTCGAATGCGCATATTGTGGAAGGGCAAGTGATTTCAGGCCCTGGCAGGGAATCAACATTGATTACGCTCTGAAAAGTGTCTTTGCAATAACATTCATTTGTGGCAATAAGTGTGATCGTATAGTTTCCAGCAGTTGAGTAAGAATGAGTGGGACTGAATAACGTTGAAGAATCGCCATCGCCAAAAAACCATTTATAACTTGTTGCTCCGATTGATAGATTGGTGAACAGTGTGGAAGAAAATTTACAAACGCTGCTCTGATGTGTAAAGTTGGCAACCGGCAAGTCCACTTTCTCGATGCAAATTTCAGAGGAATCCATGCACCCCCATTGATTGGTTTCATACACGATGATATTGCCAAGCGGAGTTCCGTCCCAACTGATGGTTGCGGTGTTCGTATTGGCGCCAATCACACCAGATGCTCCGGTCACCACCCACAAGTAGGTGCTTCCGGCATTCAGAGCAGTGGTGTATGTGATGGCGGAATATTTACACACTTTTTC
>CAYOYI010000482.1:0-3146 GCA_964408105.1 uncultured Chitinophagaceae bacterium
GTTGCGCTTAATGCCCCGAAAAACAAATTGGCGGCATCCTTTGAATACAAACACAAGAAAGGTTTTTCCGGCAGGCTCACTTATCGCTGGCAGTCGGGTTTCCCGGCTAATTCCGCTGTATATGTAGGAAGGGTTAGCCCGATGCATACACTGAGTTTCGGACTTGGATATAAATTCAAAGAATCTGTTGGACTTGCTATCTCACTTGACGTTCAGAATATTTATTTGGGGCCAAGAGATCCGGAATCACCGAATTACAGCCTGAGCCACAGCCCCCGCTTCAGTCCGTTCCCCGGGGCGCCTGAAATGGGACCGCTGGCTTTGTTGAGGCTTGCGTACACTTTCAAAACCAAAAAGTGATTTTTTGTTAAATCATTTTGTTCTTAATTCGGCCAAAAGCAATTTTTTTGCCTGATTGGAAGTTAAACATTCAACTTCCGGTCAATGATGAGAAAAGTAATCTGGAGTGTGGCCGTTGCGCTGGCAATAGTGATTTTGGGAATAGCTACATGCGATCTGGCGGTAACTTATGGTACATCCCGTAAATTGTATTCGGAGCTGGAAAAAGTGCCGCGGAATAAGGCCGGTCTAGTTCTTGGAACTAGCCGCTATCTGAGCGATGGGTCTCCCAATCTTTATTTTAAATACCGGCTCGAAGCTGCAGCAGCGTTGTATCATGCAGGTAAAGTCAGCCACATCATTGTTAGTGGCGACAACAGTCAGATAAGCTACAATGAACCTCGTGAAATGATGCGTGAACTGATAAAGCTGGGCGTACCTTCAGAAGTAATTCATCTCGATTATGCGGGATTCCGCACATTTGATTCCGTGGTAAGGTGCAAGGAAATTTTCGGACAGAACAGTTTCACGATCATTTCTCAAAAATTCCACAACGAACGCGCGATCTTCATTGCAAGAAAATTCAACATTGATGCGGTTGCTTTCAACGCAACTGATGTTGACTTTAAGACCGGTTTCAAAACCAGAACACGCGAGGTTTTTGCAAGAGTAAAGGTAATTCTCGACCTGTATATCACTAATGCGCAACCTAAATTTCTAGGAGAGAAAGTGGAAATTTAATTTCATCAGAAGGTAAGTGCAGGTCAGATTAATCCACTCACTTCTTCAAAATCTCAAACTCAACCCTGCGGTTAAGCTGCATGCCTTCCTCGGTTTCGTTGGAGGCAACGGGCCTGGTTTCGCCATAGCCTTTGGCGATGAGGCGTGCGGTGCTGATGCCATGCTCGATGAGGTAATCCACTACGGCCTTCGCGCGGTTTTGCGAGAGCGTGAGGTTGTAGCTGTCGCTGCCGCGGTCATCGGTGTGCCCTGAAAGCTCAATCTCAACCTTAGGGCTGGTTTTCAAAAACTCCACCACGCGGTTGAGCTCGGGGAATGATTCGGGGCGCAGCGTAGCCTTGTCATAATCGAAGAAGATGTTATTGAGCCGCACGATCTCGCCCACCTCAATGGGGGCGAGGTAGAGGTCTTTGCGCACTTCCTTATATTCGGCAACCTGCGTGAGGTCGAGATTGTCGGAGATGGAGATGAACCCCTCGGCAGCGGCATGAATGCCGTAGAGTTTTCCATAAGGAAGAATAACCTTATAGTCGCCTGTGCCCGGCTCGGAGCGCGCGATACCGGCCTCTTCGCCACCGGGCAATATCTCATAGGTGATGTTCGCATCGCCAATGGGCTTGTTGTTTTTCTTGTTGAACACCGTGCCGTAAATAAGTACAACAGGGTCTGGGCGCACCTCCTGCGGCAGCTTGATGCGGAAGAGATCGGTGGCGCCAATGGCATTTTTTGAAGAAACGAAATAGGCATAATCACCCGCTGCGGGGATGCGGTAGTAAGCATCCATGCCGGATGTGTTGATGCCGTTGCCGAGGTTCACCGGCTCGCTCCAGTGGATCCAGGTGGAGTCAAGGCGCTTCGACATGAACACGTCATAGCTGCCGAAGCCGCTTCTGCCGTTGGTGGAGAAATAAAGTGTCTTGCCGTCCGCAGCGAGGAAAGGGCTTGCCTCATCACCCGGAGAGTTCACGGAGCCGAGGTTCATGGGTTCGCTCCACTTTTCATCGTTCACGCGCTGGCTCACGTAAATGTCACGCGCACCGATAGCATCATCACGCTCGATGGTCATCAATAAAGATTTGCCGTCATTGGTGAGTCCAATCTCCATGAAGCCTGCGCGATTGTAGAAATTATCAATCTTTAAATTTTTTGGGAAGTCCCAGCCTTTCTTTCCCGCAAATGACATTGAAACACCACCTGCGGTGGAGCCGTCTTTGAAGTATTGATTGCCGAGGAGGACGGTGTTGCCATCAGGCGTCACGGAGCAAACGAAGTTGTGATGCTCATTATTCAAAGGATAACCAAGATTTACTGCCGGGGGCCAGTTGCCGCTGGAATCGCGCTCAGAAAACCAGATGTCATCGTTATCGCCAATGTCCATTCCGAAATTCTCAGGATGATTCTTGCGAACGAAGAAAATGCTCTTGCCATCAGGGGAAATGACCGGTTGCGCCTCAGAGAATTGTGAGTTGATGTTGCTGCCGAGATTTTCAGGCTGCGAATCAAACACGAGGTCTGGAACGATGTTGATCTTCGCTTCTATTGGAGATTCACTGTCAGAGATTGCAATTGCATCAATCTGGCTTTTTCCTGTAACAAGGGAAGGCATCAGCTCAAGGCGAACGCCCTGCACATCATAATCAGTTTGAGGGAATGTTTTTCGGAAAGTTCTGCTTGGTTCGGTCGTCACCAGTGGTGCGCCATCAAAAACGGAATGTTTGCTTCCATCGGTAGCTATGAGGAAGATCTTATTCACCATTCCGGGATTCAGATTTTCAAACACCCCCACCTGGCTTACCTTCATCGGCTCTTCAAAACCAACTTCAATAAATTCAGATTGCGACTCAGAATCGGCTGGCATCCACGCGCAAATGCATTCGCCCCCCTGAGGCATCACCTCAGGCTTACCGAGAATTTGCTGAGCTGAATTTTTCTTTTCCCCGGATTCAGAACTGAAAGCAATTACTTTAGAAGCGTACTGAATATTCTGTGCCTCTGCATAAAATGAACTAAGAACCCAGGCGAGAAAAAAGTATTTGCCAATTGCTCTTTGCCAATTGCCCCTTGTC
>CAYOYI010000483.1:0-3120 GCA_964408105.1 uncultured Chitinophagaceae bacterium
TGAAGGAGATTGGACGCCGGGCACAAATGCTTTGAACAACGGTCAAAAAGCCGACTCAAGATTAAACATGAAGCGGCTTTTCTTTTAAGCAGTTTATTACAATCAAAATTCTAAACTCATGATCCGCATTCTTTTATTGACTCTTCTGAGCTCGTTTTTTTTACGGTTAAATGCTGCTGGAAATACCAATATCACCTCACGTGATATCATTAACAGCATGCTGTTATCCATTGATAAAGTGAAAGCGCTGAAATATACCTTCAAGGCATACGAACGCATTGGCAGCGATACGGAGTATTCAGAGTTTGACGTGAAGATGTCAGCAAAGCCATTCAAGGTTTATATGCTCACGAAATCTGAACGCAATAAGGGCGTTGAAGTGCTTTATGTTGACGGCCTGCATGACAACCGCGCACTCGTGAATGCCGGCAAGCTGATTCCTAATCTAAAGTTCAGCCCTTATAGTGCCCGCATGCGCGAGAAGCAGCATAATACGTTGCTGCAATCGGGGTTCAATACGTTGGCTACTATCGTGAGGAATGCCATCAAGCGCGCTGAGACGCAAAGGCCGGGCGAATTCGAGAGCTTCTTCAAATACGAGGGCGAGGTGAGTTGGGAGGGCCGGCAGTGCTACAAAATTGTGATCGAAGATCCCGAATTTACTTACGTGGAATACACCGTGAAGGATGGCGAAGATATCAATACCATTTCGGAGCGCAACATGATTTGCGGTTTCCTGATTCTTGAGAAGAATGGCATCAAGAATTTTGACGATCTGAAGCCGGGTATGAAGGTGAAGATACCCACTTCATACGCCAAGCGCACCATCCTCTATATTGACAAGGCCAACAACATGCCCGTGGTGCAGATAATGTTTGATGACAAGGGGCAGTTCGAGAAGTATGAATTTCACAAGCTGCAGGTAAACCCTGCCATAGCTGAGATCGAATTCACGCCTGATTTTGATGGATACGGGTTTTAAGCGCTGTCTCTGAATCGGAATTTTTTACCTGCTTTAAATAGCCGCTATGCCTAAAAAGGTGAAACACTTCTGACGCTTAGACAAATGACCGCTAATCATACGTGATTTTTCAACTCTAATTCAGGGTTGTCTTTAATAAGGCATATTCGGTTTCTTAATATCCAATTCAGCGTAGATGATGGTCAGGATATTTTTCAACTAAGGATCGCTGGGATTAAGCCGCTGGGCTTTTTCAAAATACTGGATTGATTTCTTCATGTAATCTGCCGGGTTGGTCGAGGACTTTTCCCTTTCGGCAGAGAGCCTGCTGGCTTCGTTGTTGTAGATGGTGCCGAGAGCAATGAGTGACTCCAGGTCCTGCGGGTTTGCTGCTACTACCTTTTCAAAGCGCGCTGCCGCCTGAATAGGGTCAATATCTTTGAGGAACTGAGCGTAGTAGCGGCTTACCCGGGCATCATTCGGGTATTTATCAGTCAGGGTTTTGAATTTGGCTTCGGCCTGTTCGCGGGTTACTGGGTCGGAGCCGAGAATAACGGCTTCGATGATCTGCAGGTCTTTTAATCCGGGGGCTCCTTTGAGACCTTCGTTCACATATTTGAGCGCCTGTGCGTGGTCTGATTTGCGGTAGAAGAAATCATCGGCAAGGCGATAACATGACTTGGTGAACTCTCCGATTGTTTGGTCGGATGGTTTTTTATTATAGAGGTCAACTATCTTTTTGTAATCCCGCGTTGAGCGTTCGAAGTCATTGAGAAGATCGTAAACATCAGCCCTTTGGTAAAGCAGCGCTATGTCATTTGGAGATTTTGAAAGTTTGGCATTCAATTCTGTAAGTTGTGCTTGAGGAGTTGATTGTGCGAACAGGAGGATGGTCATTGCCATAAGTCCTGAAAAGAGGGTTGTCGTTTTCATAGCGAGTGGGTTTACTTGGATAAAATTGACTAAAATCCAATTTACCAAAAACCATTCCTAAAATCAATTCTTTGAGGTGCAGAAATCTGATGGCTTAGTCATCCTTCCGCGAATTCCGCCAGTTCCATCCAGCGCTGGGTCTTTTCCTCTATGAGACGGATCAATTCCTCAATTCGGGTTGAGGCTTTCATGATCTGTTCATAACTCTGTTCGCCAGATTGTAGGAGCGTTGTCAGTTCAGCCTTTTCTTTTTCAAAATGTGCAATATCTTTCCCAAGTTGGGAAAACTCGATTCGCTCGGCATACGTCAGTTTGGTTTTTTCTTTAGGCTTGTCATCCTTTTTTCGTTCGTCTTTCTTTGTTTCAGAGGAGAGCTCTTTTTGCTGCCGCTCCTTTTCATCCATTTCCGCCCGGTATTCGGAATAAGTGCCGATAAACCCTCTGATGTTGGCATTGCCTTCAAAAATAAATAATTGGTCTACCAGCTTATCCATGAAATAGCGGTCATGTGATACGATAACCAGGCATCCGCTGAAATCCATTAGAAATTCCTCCAGCTTGTTTAATGTGAGCAGGTCAAGGTCGTTGGTTGGCTCATCAAGGATCAGGAAGTTGGGATTTTTGATTAGCACCGTCAGCAGATGCAGCCTTCTGCGTTCGCCACCGCTGAGTTTGGAGACGTAAGTGTATTGCATCTCAGGCGGGAACATGAAGTGTTGAAGGAATTGCGATGCCGTGAGTTTGGAACCGTCACCCAGTTCGATCACATCGGCAATGTCTTTCAGAACTTCAATCACGCGCTTATCTTCTTTCAATTGCAATCCAGACTGTGAATAGTATCCAAAGACAATAGTATCACCCGTATTCACCTTCCCGGAATCCGGTTGCTCCATTCCAATCAGGATATTCAGCAATGTGGTTTTGCCAACACCGTTCTTACCGATGATTCCAATGCGTTCGCCCTTTTTAAAAGAATGGTCAAACCCCTGCAGTATCTTCAGGTCGCCATAGCCTTTATAAACTTTCTTGAGGTCAAGAATCTTTCCACCGATGCGTGTCATTTTCACTTCAAGCCTCAGCTCAGGCTCCGTTTTTCTTCCGGCAGCTTTTTCTTTTATTTCATAAAAGGAATCGATCCTCGCCTTTGATTTTGTGGTGCGCGCCTTTGGCATCCTGCGGATCCATTCCAGCTCGCGCTTCATCAGCTTGCGGGCTTTGTCGGTTTC
>CAYOYI010000484.1:0-3117 GCA_964408105.1 uncultured Chitinophagaceae bacterium
ATCGCCATCATCACTAAGTAAGGTGTGTGCGGCATATCCATTACCCAGTGATCTGTCCGTGTTCCATCAGGATTTTTATTTGAACTCCTCAGCAAACCATTTGAAAGCGTAACGAGCGTATCCGCGACAGTTATGTAAATATCGTTGGTCATGCGCTCATTAGGCTTGTCAATCGTTGGGAACCAACATGAGGACGCTTCAGTTTCACCCTGCGTCCAGATTTGGAATGGCTTCCCTTTTTCGATGCCAATTGGATTGATAAAATACAGCCCTTTATCAGAGCTTATTGCGGCACTTCCGCCTTCCTCAAGTTCATTCGGCTTTGCAACATATTCGATCCCAATCTTGTAAGTATCAGTTTCAGCATAAGTTTTCTGCAGATCAACTTTCAGTTTTAAGGAATCATATTCATAGTTCAGTTCAGTGATTTGGCCTTCATCGAGTAATGCCACTTTTATAATATCGAATCCTTTGGCATCAAGTTCCAGGGTGCTGACTGGTTTTGCGTAAGGCTTGATCGTCAACCGAGCCTTACCATTCAGTCGCTGCTTCTCCGCATCAAAGCTGACTTCAAGGGTTGTATGCAGCAGATCATCTACCCTCGTGGCTTCGGCTTGATATTCTCCTCTTGGTTTTATCTCAACTTCTGCAAGTCGCTTTACCTTTTGAGTTCTGGAAGTGCTGCAGCCTGCTATGAATATGAGAACCGGTATAAACGCCAGATATTTTCGCATAAAAATTTTTTAGCGTGCTAAAAATAACTATTTCCACAGCAAGGCCAATTGCTATCTTTACCCGCAACAACGCATGGCTGCTTTCACTATCCGCATCAAGGGCAAAGAATACAGAGTTTCCTCCGAAAAAGGAAAACTTACGATCAACGATGATCCGCACGAAGTGAACACCCTGCAGATTCGCGAGTCAGAATTTCATGTGCTGAAAAACAGTAAATCTTATAATGTAGAAGTGGTTTCTGCTTCGTTTGCCGAAAAGAAAATGACTTTGCGCATGAATGGAAATGAGTACGATGTGGAGGTTAAAGACAGGTTTGATCTGCTGCTGGATAAAATGGGAATGACTAAATCAGCAAGCCATGCTTTAGGTGTGCTGAAGGCGCCCATGCCAGGCAAGGTGCTAAAAGTGATTGCAACCGAGGGTCAGGAGATCAAAAAAGGTGATAATCTATTAATTCTTGAAGCAATGAAAATGGAAAACTCCATCAAATCTCCCGGAGATGGGGTTGTCAAAAAAATTCTTGTTAAAAAAGGTGATGCGCTGGAGAAAGGTGTAGTGATGATTGAATTCAAATAAAAAAGCGCTGAGGATTACCCAGCGCTTTTTCACATCCTTCGAGACTTTTTTAGAAATGATATTTCATCATCACCGTTTCAATGTTCATATATTCACGGCTTGATTTGAAAAAGCTGATGATGTCGGAAGTTCCGAAGCTCATTTCATAAGCTCTCTTTTTTCCTCCGAACACGCTTATATAAACCGGCAGTGTAACTAATTTATCGGAAGTAAGCACCGGCCCCGTTTTCATGACCAAAATATCTTTCAGCGAAAGCCATGTACCGACACCCACTGTCGGATTTGTCATACCACGCGGACTTTGATAGAATGGCGTGATAAAATCAAGATAGAAATGAACGTACTTATGAACTTCATAGCTTGCACCGAATACCAATTTCGCGGGCAGCAATTCCATACCATCTTCTTTTTTCTGAAAATCGGTAAGAACTTTTTCAACCGTTCCTTCCACGTCTCTTTCAGTCAGCGCTGCCAACACCGCATCAGAGGTCGTAAGATAAAAATGGTTTGCCGGCCATTTAATGAATCCAAGATCAACCACGGACAATCCTAATCTGAGTTTATTGTCCCACTTCAGCGCAAAACCCAAACTCCCTCCGAATCCATGCCCATATTTTTCATCGTTATGCACGTGTTTCGCATAGTTGCTGTCAAGCCATTCATCAGGCAACATTGAAGACAGCGAGTAGTACCCGGCAAGTTCCTGCCCGTTAAACTGGAGCCCCATATCCGCGAAGCCCATAAGATACTTCAGGCTAAATCCTGTATAAAGTTTTGTCTATTTATTGTTCAAAATTCTCTTTCTGTAGACGACATTCGCTTCAGCAATCGCACTAAGATTGATATAACTTGGTTCTTCATTACTTGAAGCTCCATTATTGTTCTGCAAGGCTGACATCAAAATGTCAGGAAGTTCTTCAAGATCAGCACCGCCTAAATTCAAATTTTCGAGAACGCCATTCAACTCGGCCTCACCATACAAGTTGACCTTCGCGCTAAACGCAAATGATCCTGCTTTTTTGGTATGAAAATTCAAACCGAGAACGGTGCTCTCAAGGTTGACTGCATTCCTTTCTGCAAAGATGTCATTGATCCAATGGGACACATCAGCCAGGTTCGACAAATCACCTCCATGCAGCAGATCATTCTTGATGCCCCGTGAGTAAAGCGTAAAATTGGTTGACAACAACCCGAACGAGACCTTCTTATCCGGTCTCCAGTAAGCGGCTAAGTTGGCCGGGTTAACACCCAGCGCGTCATAGTCGAAATACTTGGTTGTATAAATCTGACTCTTTGAAATCTGTGACGGGCTAATCTGCCCGAAACACAATGTACCTGTAAGTAATGTGGAAATGACGATAAACCACGTCCTTCCCTGCGTAATCCTTCTCCTCATATCCTAGACGTTTAGTTAGAAATCCATGAACCACCCGATGGTTCGGCTTGTCTTTACGCATCAAATATTATTTTGTTTGGTTTCAGGTTAAAACCGGTACAAATCATCTTTATCTCAAAGTTTTCATTACGGACTCCCATAACAAATTCGAAGTCTTATCCCAACCAAAATTCTGTTTCCGGATATTTCCTTTTCTTACCAGCTCTAATCGCAGGTTTTCATCAAGAAAAACCCTTTCCATTGCCCCTGCAATTTGACCGATTGAATAAGGATCCACCTGCAAAGCAGCATCTCCCGCAACTTCCGGCATTGAACTCACATTTGAAGTAATTACAGGAACTCCGCAATTCATAGCTTCAATTATCGGGATACCAAAACCTTCAAACAACGATACATAAACCATGGCTATT
>CAYOYI010000485.1:0-3116 GCA_964408105.1 uncultured Chitinophagaceae bacterium
AAAAATTTTGTCACGGGAAAAACAATTAAGCCCTTGTGCGGCAAGGGAATAACTCTTTTTCTCAAGCCGGCACGGATACTTAGCCGCGCTGAAATCCTTGTCAAGCAATAATTTCAGCACATAGCTGGCGTTTAGTATATCAAGAAGCTCAAATTAATGCTTCACTGAATTTTAAATTGTTAACGCAGAAAAAAGGAGGTGTTTATGAAACGCTACTATTTGCCTAAGGACGATCTCGGCAAGTTGCTGTGGTTGTCAAACTTCGTGTCAAAGCTTGCAACGTATGCTGCCAAATACGGTATCACGGCAGCCGAGCAGACGGATGCCAGCGATTCGGAGGTTTACTTCAACTATTATATTACATACCTGGAAACGTTCAGGGAGTTCCTCAAGAAAATCACGGCTTTCAAGAACGAGCTGCGTGACGGGGTGAAGCCGGAAAACCAGCCGAGCCTTGCGCCAGCGATACCGGCCCCCCCGGTTGCGCCCACGGCTGTTGCGCCTGATATTTTCCTGCGCATCACCGCGCTGGTGAACCGTATCAAGTCGCACGCTTCCTACACTGTTGCTGACGGGCAGGATTTGGGTATCGAAGGTCCTGAGTTCAATATTGACCTCGAGAGCGTGAAGCCGATCATCAAGATAGTGATGGTTGCCGGCCAGCCGGTGCTGAAGTTCAAAAAGCAGGGGCTTACGGCAGTGGAGATCCATGTGAAGCGCACGGAAGCAAGTCTGTTCGAGCTGCTCGACATCAGTTCATCGCCAGAATTCACTGACACGCACGCACTGCCTGCTCCCGGCCAGACCGCCATGTGGAAATACAAAGCGATCTACCGGCTGAAAAACGAGCGCGTAGGCCAGTGGAGCGATGAGGTGAGTATGGTGGTGGGTGGATAGGTAATGAAGGTTTGATTTGATTCAAAAGGGCGGGGAGTGATTCCCGCCCTTTTGGTTGTACTCGGTTACTCAAATCTCCGGACAAGTATATCAAGGAGATTGACAAATTGGCTCCACAATCTACTTTATCGCCTTAATGATCATTTCATCAATAACTTTCATCAATGCAACCGGGGGCAGCTTTCTCCAGAGCAAATTATTGAAACCGTTCCCGAAGTTCATGTAGTGGTGCAGGCGTCCCTGTCTCATTTCATCGAGCACGTGCTGGCGGAAATTTATTGCCGCTATCCAGCCGCCTTCATCCAGCACATCTTCCAGCCATTCCTCATAGTAGCAATCATCAGAGCAATGGAAGTTAAGCACGTTCTCTCCAAGCAGAATGAATTTATTGATGCCGTTCTTTACCATTCCGTCAATAAGGTTGCGCTTGAGATACATCACATCATTGTGAATGCAGTCATTCCATTCGCCCATCAGCTCTATCACCGCAAATTCATTGGCATAATCGGCAAACAGCACTTTTACATAAAGCGTGTTTGAGCCGATGTCGTCCCATTGAGGGTGGATGATGTAGTTATATATCTGCTTGGGATGATCGAACGCAAATTCATCTCTTCCGAAAAAAGGAGAGCGCTCATCCTCGGATGCAACGTAATAATCACGCCAACTGTAAAAAGGCTCAATGCTATACATACAAAATTCAATGCAGGCAATTTAGACAATTTTAGTTCAGACGATCAAAAATGCATTGACAGAAATTAATGTTTCACTGAGGAGAAAAAACGGAAATATTAAATCATCATATTGGTATCTTTGTTTCCCTCAACCAACGGTTATGAAAAGTTTGTTTTTAACGGTTACCCTATTTGCATTTTCCATTTCATTCACTTCAGCACAACGCTGCTTCACCGATGAGATCGTGAACAAAAAGAGGATTGAAAATCCTGCCTACGCAGCCGAGCTCGATTCTTTGAGGAACATGGTATATCAGCAATTGTCACAAATGCCTGCACAGCAAAATAGTCGCGGAGCGCTTTACACGGTTCCGATCGTTTTTCATGTGGTGCTCAATTCACAAAGTTTTCTGAATTCCGTTACCGATGCAGAAATAATTTCACAAGTTGAAACGCTCAATGAGGATTTCCGGAAAATGAATTCCGATACCACCACTATTCGCACTGCATTCAAACCGCTTGCATCAGACATTGAAATTGAGTTTTGCCTGGCAACAAAAGACCCCAGCGGCAACGGCACAACAGGCATCACCAGAACATTAACAACGCATGGCGCATGGAATCCCAGCACTGAGGGCGATGATATGAAGTTTACCGCAAGCGGTGGCATCAACGCATGGAATCCGGGCAAATATGTGAACGTGTGGATCGTGGATATTGTCGGGTCGCAGTTTGGCGGCACAGCCGGCTATGCTTACATCGGTTCGTCATTCATACATGGCGATCCTGAAGACGGTATTGTGCTTGACTTCCAGCTTGGCTTCGGCCCGAATGACCGTTCGCTAACGCACGAAATGGGGCACTACCTCGGATTGAATCACACCTGGGGGACTTCGGGCGGATGTTCAAATGATGATGGCATTAGTGACACCCCTATGAGTTCTGCCGCAAATTACGGATGCAATTATTCTACGAATAGCTGCAACACCGGCAGCGGTGACCTCCCTGACATGATTGAAAATTATATGGATTACTCCTATTGCCCCTGCATGTTCACTGCGGGGCAAAAAACGGTGATGAGAAATGTGCTGACAGGAGCACGCGCATCTCTATTGAACAGCAACCTCGGTTGTCAGGTGACCAACGCAGCGCCCGGTTCCGATTTCATAGCGTCTTTTATTTCTGTTTGTCCGGGAACTCAGGTTACGTTCACCGACAACTCGGCCAACACGCCTACATCATGGTCGTGGTCGTTTCCCGGTGGAACGCCCTCCTCGTCTTCGCAAAGAAACCCGACTGTTACATACAATACTCCCGGCACCTATAATGTAAGCCTTACCACTTCAAATGGGTTTGGTTCAGACACCGAGACTAAAACCAATTACATCACCGTAGGCACAGGAGCAACTGAAGTAATTCTTACGGAAGGATTTGAAGGGTCGCTCGCAAGCTGGGGCGCTGTAAATCCTGATAATTCAATTACGTGGGAGGTTGTCACCGTGAGCGGAAATTCCCCGGGCACAAGGGCAGCACGGGTAAATCTTT
>CAYOYI010000486.1:0-3089 GCA_964408105.1 uncultured Chitinophagaceae bacterium
TGCGTTCCGTTTTGCTGCGGTGCAGCCTTCACCTCGGGGCGTGTGGTTTGTGTGTCAGTATTCAATTCGCATGCGATTGTAAAGTTTGCAAATGTAATAACTTTGGGGGCTTCTGAAAGTTTTGCATGAAAACTTTTTCAACCCCGAAAACGTTCCCCGATCCATTGAAAAAATGAATTTTGAAAAGCAAATCAGTGAAGCGGCTGTTTCTGCCATTCACCATCTTTACTCCGCGAATATCGAACCATCCCAGATACTCATAAACATCACGCCACCGGAATTTGAAGGTGACTTCAGCGTTGTTACTTTCCCATTGGCAAAAGCATTGAAAAAATCGCCCGATGTCATAGCCTCGGAAATTGGAAATCACCTCGCATCAAATCTTGAGATCATTGATTCTTTTGGTGTTGTAAAAGGCTTTTTGAATATCAAATTAAAGGAAGCTCCCTGGCGCGCATTTCTCAAAGAAAATTTCAAAGTGAAAGTATTCGGCAAAGGACAATCTTCAAAAAAGATCGTGCTGGAATATTGCGGGCCGAATACTAACAAGCCGCTTCATCTTGGCCACATCCGCAACATGCTGCTCGGATATTCTCTTTCTAATATTCTGAAACTTAACGGGAATGACGTCACGCGGGTGAATATTTATAACGACCGCGGAATAGCTATTTGTAAATCAATGGTGGCTTGGATGAGAAGCGGAAATGGTGAAACCCCGGAAACATCCGGGAAGAAAGGCGATCATCTGGTCGGAGAGTATTATGTCGAGTTTGATTCGCTGTACAAACTGGAAATCGAAGACTTGAAAAGCACAGGGATGGCCGAAGAAGAAGCGCAACGTCAGGCTCCAATTTTCAAAGAGGCGCAGGAAATGCTTCGTAAATGGGAATCTGGCGATAAAGAAACAATTGATCTCTGGAAGAAAATGAACGGCTGGGTTTACGATGGATTTGAGGAAACATACAAGAAGATCGGAGTAGCTTTTGAAAAGAATTATTACGAATCGGAAACATACCTGCTCGGAAAAAATATCGTGAAGGAAGGTTTAGATAAGAAAGCTTTTTACAAAAAAGATGACGGCTCGGTTTGGGTAAATCTCACCGACAAAGGCCTTGATGAAAAAGTGTTACTTCGGAGCGATGGCACCTCGGTTTACCTCACCCAGGATCTGGGCACCGCACAATTGCGCTATGATGATTTCCAAATGGATCAGTCCATTTACGTTGTCGCCAACGAGCAGGATTACCACTTTAAAGTGCTGAAGCTCACACTTGAGAAGCTCGGAAAACCTTATGCAGAAGGGATATATCATCTCAGCTATGGGATGGTTGATCTGCCGAGCGGTAAAATGAAATCACGCGAGGGAACTGTTGTGGATGCTGATGATTTGCTGGATGAAATGTTTTCAACTGCTGAAAAACATACCCGCGAACTTGGGAAGATCGAAGGCTTTAACGAGCAGGAAGCTCAGGAGCTATTCCGCATGATCGGGTTAGGTGCGCTGAAGTTTTTTATCCTGAAGGTTGACCCGAAAAAGCGGATGCTGTTCAATCCGGCTGAGTCAATTGATTTTCACGGCAACACCGGCCCGTTCATTCAATATACTCATGCGCGTATCAACTCTGTTCTAAGAAAAGCAGCCGGTGAGAATATCACCGTTCCCGACAGTTATGATATGAATGCGTCCGAAAGGGAGTTGCTCATATTGTTACACCAGTATCCATCGGTTGTAAAAGAAGCAGGAGCCACCTATTCTCCCGCGCTGGTTGCCAACTACTCTTACTCTCTGGCGAAAACCTTCAATAAGTTTTATACAGACTATTCTATTTTGAATGCGGAAAGTGATGAAGCCAAACAGTTCCGCTTAGCTTTGTCGCAGTTCACAGCAAATGTGATAAAATCATCACTCAATTTATTAGGAATCGAAGCTCCCGAAAAAATGTAACCGAATGCCACGGATCACTATTCTGACACTGATTTGTATGTCTTATTCCTCCGCATCAATTGCCCAGGTCCACAATCTCATTCCCTATCGCCAGGGTGACCTTTGGGGATTTGCCGATCATTCGATGAAGCTCGTTATTGCTCCTCAATTTGAAGCGGCCCAGCCGTTTTATGACAAACTCGCTGCCGTGAAGAAAGACGGTAAAATGGGATACGTTGACAGCACGGGGCAAATCATGGTTCCGCTGAAGTATGACCGTGCAGGAAATTTTGTTGATGGGTTTGCCGTGGTAGAAGCCGGGAAGAAATGGGGATTCATTAATAAACGAGGCGAGGAAGTTGTACCGCTGATCTATGACGGGCTGGGACAATTTTATGAAGACCTCGCCATTGCGAGTTTGAAAAACAGGTGGGGGCATATTGACAAACGGGGCAAAGAAGTCGTCCCCTTAGTTTATGAGGAAGCAAGCCGGTTCAGTGGCGGACTTGCGGCAATTTCAAAGGACGAAAAATGGGGATATGTGAACACAAATGGGGAAGAAGTGATAGCTCCTAAATATGAATTTGCGGCTGACTTCAGTGAAGGCGTTGCGGCAGTCAAGCTTAACGGATTTTGGGGATACATTGATATCAAGGGCAAAGCGCTTGTTCCGTTCAAATATATTGCAGCCTCAAATTTCAAGGATGGAATGGCAGCAGTCAGGCTGGATGACAAAGTCGGTTACATCACCCGCTCCGGTGCGAAAGCGATTGCGTTCAAATATGACGCGGCCAATAATTTTTCGGAAGGAAAGGCTGTGGTGCAGGTCGGCAAGCTTGCCGGATTTATCAATGCCAAAGGCAAGCCGGTGACAGAAATTAAGTATCAAGCGGCTGATAATTTTTCCGAAGACCGGGCAATCGTTTACTTCGGTACGAATGCCTTCGTTGATGAGAAAGGTGAAGAGACTCCCCTATATTTTGATCGCGTCAGAAATTTCCGGGAAGGTTTCGCTGCGGTAGAAAAAAACGGTCTGTGGGGTTTCATCAACAAAGATGGTGACCTCGTGGTCCCTGTAAAATATTCCAGTGCTGATGATTTTATTGAAGGCATTGCCGTTGTGAATTTCAATGGAAAGTGGGGCTACATTGATAAGCGTGGCCAG
>CAYOYI010000487.1:0-3088 GCA_964408105.1 uncultured Chitinophagaceae bacterium
CAGTCAGTGTTGTCGGCAGTGTAGCCCACCGGCTTGTTGAGGGCGAGGCTTGAATCGGTTGGAATTCCGTAACCATCACCATCGGCATCGCGATACCAAACCGGGTGCAGGTCGGGGAAATTATTTTTATCGGATAGCGTCTTCAGCAGATTTTTAATATCGTCAATATTTGCTGTAGTGACTCCATGCATCACTGTTCCCAGTTCCCCATGCACTGCCTTGTGCTGAATCTCATACGGCTTCTTGCGTGCAAATTCTCCGATAGACATTCCGATGTCATCATTTATAAACCCTCCCAATCCATTCGGAAGGGAACCATCACGCCCGTTTGCTCCGTGACAATTTTTGCAATTGAGATTGAAGAATGTTAATCCGGCTGCAGCATCACCTTCCTTTCCGATGTTGGAAAAAGTTTTTGTGCCGGTGGGATATGTACCGGTTGTCGCAATGTCATACAACAGTTCGGTATTAAGCGCGCCTTCCTTCAAAAATTTTACAATGTCCCATATCTGACTTTCAGTAAGCAGCTTGCCATAATCAGGCATTCGGTTTCCGCCCAATGCTGCATTCGTGCCATCGGCAGTACGGGCAGGATCAACAAGCGAGCCACCGGTGTGCTTCACTTTGTCAAACAATTCCTGGATGGTCATCTGTGGCACCCGGCTGAACAGATTTACTCCCGTCACTTTCGGGCGGCTGATAGTTGCCGGACGGTCAATATATGAAGCCAGTTTTCCTTTTTGGTCCCAGGCATGACATGATTTGCAGCGGTAGAAGTCACCGAAAGAGATGACATTGTTCATGTCAATAGTTGAGTCAACAGGTGCAGTAAATCCGGTTTCCGCAGCCCAGAACTTATCATACATTCTCCCGCCTCTGATCTTATCCGCACTATTATATGCTATCAATGCAGGGTTCGAATCCTGGTAATCGGAAGGCTCGAAAACTGTAACATCATTTGAGCCATACGTAACTGCCCACACCGTGCCGGGAAAAATTTCATTATCAGCCTGTGCTGTGACATCGAGAGGAGTAGAGCCGAAGTTGGATGCGAAAACAGTTTGCCCGCCAGTAATTATCGCATCACCCGCAGCATTTAATTTGAAGCGATAAATTTTTCCGTTGAACGCAGCCGCAAGCAAATCCCCTTTTAGTGCATTGTTGAAATTCGAAGCCTTGTATTCGCACATTCCGTTTGTAGATGAGCAAATCGTAGTGAGCGAATGTGCCTCCTGTCCTGCCGGTATGTATTGGCACTCCTGCGGGTTTTCCATTCCTGATGGAATCGGAGTTTGCGGATTCGTTGGATTAAATGTGTTCGCGCGATTCGCACGCGTGGGATTCGGATGCCCCGCGTAATATCCCTGACCGGGAATATAATGGAGCACATCACAGTAAAAAGAACCTGGATCAACGGGAGTGTTGGAGCAATCGGGTGTTGCGCCACCCCAGCCGGTGTTGGGCCCATTATCGAAGCTGTACATACGTCCGTTTTGTGTGATCACCAAATCATACTGATTGCGCCAGCCGGTAGAATAAATCTGCACGGGGCCGTTTGGATCTAGCACCGCTTGATTTTTTCCACCATTTCCGCCAAACGGATCATTGCTATCAGTGAATCCAGGAGTTGAACTTACGTTTGTCCTGTCTTCATCATCAAGCGTAGGCAGATCGTAAGTAGAATTTCCAATCGCGTTTAAATCAACGGTCAGAATAGTTGCGGCATAGGCGTATTCGGGCAGGTAAACGAAATTGTTTGATGGCGCGCCCATGTTGGTGTTGCCACCCTGGCACACATAAAGAATGTTGTTTGCCGCATCCAATTGCATCCCGTTGGTAGAGTGATTTTCCTCCGAGCGCGGAAGACCACGAACCAAATCGGTGCGTGTCCAGCCGTTACCGTTCTTAGTGAGTTTTGAAATAACACCTGAATTCGTATCGAGATTTTTGTCATTCGCGGGACCGCTGAATCCTCCCCCGATACGCGGGTCGCTCGAACTTACATAGAGAATGGGATTCGTTGCAGTACCTACAACTAAAATTCCTGTAACCTGCCTGGAAACCATATTTGTGTATGGTGAACCGTCATCGTAGTGATTTGGAATTTGCTGAATCAACGTAATGGTTTCGGTTGCCGTGATGGAATAATCGTTGGGAGCATTTCTTACAACTGTATATGCAAATATTTTCCCGTTTTGCTGCGCCACATACAGCCTGCCGTCAGGGCCGAACTGGATCGCTGTTGGTTTTGACAAGGTTTCACCGGCAAGGTTGCTTGAAGTGAAACTTATGGTTTGAGCTTTTAATGAAAATGTTAAAAGAAGGAAGGATAGGAATATGATTACGTAGGCAGGCCTGAATGCACTTTTTCTCATGTCAGAAAACTTTTTACCGGATCAAAAACAGAATCAAAAAACACGTTACGCCTACGAGTTACATCAGGTTGCAGCGGAGCGCCATGATTGTTGTCATGGCGAAAGGATGACCTTGGTCACCATGAAGGCTATTTTAACCTGAAAAATGACAGGATTTTTACTTTGAGGAAAAAATGAATGTGGGCGGGAAAATGGAAAAAATTGAAAGGAATTTCATTAAACGGAGCAACATGATCCCACCAAAACAAAAATGCCCCCAACACGAATGAGGGGGCATTTAATTAATGTGCGCGCAAAAAGTCTTAGCTGATCTTGATCTGCTTCTTCGACTGTTTTTTAGCGGCTTCAGTCTTCGGCACCGTTACTTTAAGGACACCATCTTCATACTTAGCTTTTACTTCTTCCGACTTAACTGAATCAGGAAGCGTGAATGAACGGCTGAAGGAACTGTAGTTATACTCCCTGCGGGTGTAATTTTTCTCTTCCTTCTTTGTTTCTTCTTCCTTTTCTGATGAAATAGTAAGCACACCGTTTTCGCAAGTGACTTCAAAGTCATCTTTTTTCATACCAGGCACTGCCAGCTCAATTTGAAATTCTCCATTCGTTTCGCTGATGTTGGCTGATGGTACTTCTGAAGCAAGCCACCTCTTGCCAATCCAATCATTGTTAAAGAACGGGTCGCTCTCAAAGAACGAAGAAAAGAGCGATGGAAC
>CAYOYI010000488.1:0-3086 GCA_964408105.1 uncultured Chitinophagaceae bacterium
GAGTACAAAAGTGCAATCGAAGACCACAACCGGGTAATCCAGCTCGAACCAGATGCATCTGATGCATATTACGAAAGAGGCCTTTGCAAGCAAGCTCTTTCAGACAAATCAGCCTGTACTGATTTCAAAAAAGCAAAAGAGCTCGGGTCCTCGTCAGCCCAGTCCGCATTGGACAAGTATTGTAAATGATTAACTATTTTAAAAATAAAAAGAGTAACATGAAAGTAAAGGAAACCGACCACGTTTACATGAAAGACCTGCATTTTGAACACAAATTATGGTTGAATGAATTAAAGTTCTACAAGGATGAGCTGGAGATTTTTGAGCACCGCCTGGATGAATTGGTAAAGCGAAATACTACAAAAAAAATATTGGCGAGGTTGGAACAATTTCAAAATAAATTCATCTACCAAAAGGATGTTATTCATGAACTCAAGCACAAGGTGAAGACTCATGAAAAACAACTCACAAAATTTGCAAAGGACCACCCTATAGCTTCCGACCATCAATATTTCAAGGATCATACAGAACTTAGGGATGAGATGAGAGAATACAAAGAAATTTTCTCAGAACTGAAAGAGGCATTTATGTTGTATTTATCTGAATGGATGTAATCACTTCACATAGCTGACACGCGTGTTCGAGGAAATACTCCTGTCCACGGATTTTGCTACGCTTAGCATAAAAGATTTCTTCCTGAGGCTGTTGGTTACTTTGGGCATCGGCCTGCTTACCGGAATAGAACGTGAACATTCCGCCATCAAGGACAACGCGCACATGTTCGCAGGCGTCCGAACATTTACATTAGTCACTCTGCTGGGTTTTCTTGCCGGAATCCTATCGGCACTTATGGGCTTTGGGGTGATTTACCTGAGCTTTACAGGTGTTCTCATAATTGTAATGATATCTTACTACGTATCCTCGTCCTCAGGCGAGCTTGGCAGCACCACTGAATTCACATTGATCATTAGCTTTTTGCTCGGGCTGCTGACCTTTCTTGGACACATACAAATAAGCCTGATCATTTCCATAATCATGGTGACCTTGCTTTCACTAAAAATGCAGATGAAGACGATTGTCGGCAAGATCACCCAGGATGAAATCTACGCTGTTTTAAAATTTGTCATTTTGGTAGCGCTGGTGCTGCCTTTCCTGCCCGATAAAACAATCGACCCCTACAATGTTTTCAATCCGCGGGACATCATGCTGGTGATCATCCTGACTTCAGGTTTGAACTTCGGTGGCTACCTCCTCACCAAAATCCTTGGCGCCAGAAGAGGAATACTATTGACCGGGATAGCAGGCGGCCTTGTATCGAGTACTGCTGTTTCTTGGGTGTTTTCCAAGAAAAGCAAAGAGAATCCGGAGTTATCGAAAAATTTCGCAGCGGCTATCTTGCTGGCATCTACTATCATGCCATTAAGGGTAATACTGCTGATCTATATATTCAACAAATCCTTGCTTTCAGTTCTTATCATTCCTTTGGTTGCACTTTCAATTATCGGATTGATCTATGCGGTTATTTTGGCGAAGAAAAATTCAGGATACCTGACTGAAGACGGCATCAAGGCTGAGAATCCGCTGGATTTTATAGAGGCATTGAAGTTTGGGGCGCTCTTTACCATAATCATTTTTTTCGTTCACTTCGCCATTCAATATTTAGGTTCAGGCGGGGTTTTGCTGGCAAGCGCTGTCTCCGCGTTGACAGACGTTGATGCCATTACAATTTCGCTTTCAAAACTTACCGAAACAAATCTGACTCCTGCAATAATTAAGAACGCCATCCTGCTTGCGGTACTGAGTAACAGCCTTGTAAAGCTTTTCATTACCCTGATATTCGGCACAAGAGAATTAAAGAAATTCACTGCTATTGGATTTGGTTTGATGGTGCTCGCTGGCATTGCAGGATTTATTGTTTTAATTTTCGCCTGACTTGAATCATTAAAAGATAAAAACTACCTATAGGATGTATAAGTTTAACCGCATCATGGTGGGCCTGGATTTCTCGGAAACCGATCAGACTATTCTCACCTATACCAGGTTCCTGACCGGCATGTTAAACCCGACCAAGGTTTATTTTATCCATATCCATCGGAATCTCGACATGCCGGAAGGACTTCGCAAAAAATTTCCTGAATTAAACCAGCCGGTGGATGAACGATTGAAAGAACAAATGAAGGCGAAAGTGGAAAGTGTTTTCAAAGGACAATTCGGTTTCACTCATGAATACGTGGTCATTGAAGGCTCTCCCCTTAAGGAAATGCTTAAATGGTCTCACATTAAAAATATTGACTTGCTTATAGTGGGGCGGAAAAAGGAATCTGAAGGAAGCGGTTTACTGCCGCAGCAGCTGGCACGCAAAGTTCTAAGCTCAGTACTGTTTGTTCCTGCGAACGCCAAAAAACAACTTAAGAAGATTTTGGTGCCGATAGATTTTTCTGAAAACTCACAAATGGCTCTTGAAGAAGCGATTAATCTCGCTTCAGAGCAACCGGCAACAGCAATCACATGCTATCACATATTTTCACTGCCATCCGGTTTTTATTCAACGGGTAAAACCGAGAAGGAATTTTCCGCCATAATGAAAGAAAATGCCCTGGCCAAATACAATAAAGTAATAACCAAGCTAAAGGCAAAAACTCTATCCATCAAGCCAGTTATCGAAATGGAAAAGGCTTCCAAATCCCAAATGATCAATTCAAAGGCACATGCCGTAAAATCAGACATCATCATCATTGGCGCAAGGGGTGGCACTAATACATCCGTTTTGCTGTTGGGAAGCGTAACGGAGAAACTGATCAAGGCTGATTTTGACATCCCGGTTTTGGTAATCAAGCAGAAGGATAAATCATTTAGCTTTTGGGACTTGATCAGGGAAATCTGACCTGATAAAAGTCATAAAAATCGCAGGCGGAAATAGTTAACTTGCAACACAAGAAGTTCTTGAGTTAAAAAAATGTCTATGCAACACTTGCTGGTTCCGGTTGATTTTTCCGATTATTCGTTGAATGCGTGCAGGTACGCTGTAAGAATGGCCTCCGGGTTTGGAGGAAAGGTCACTTTGTTCCATACTTATCATATTCCAA
>CAYOYI010000489.1:0-3075 GCA_964408105.1 uncultured Chitinophagaceae bacterium
TTGACCACATAGCAAACAGAAACCTCACCGAACTCGGACTTTTCAATACCGCCCAAAAGATCGGCACACATTTCAAACATTCCAATCAGCCGATTGTAATTTCCAATGCCTGCATATCAGGTTCGCTGGCAGTGATGATCGGGAACCGACTGATACGTTCGGGCTTCTATGACAATGTAGTCGTTACAGGAGTGGATGTGCTCTCTCATTTTGTTATCTCCGGTTTCACATGCCTTCATGCCCTGAGTGATGAGGTATGCAGGCCGTTCGATAAAAACAGAAAGGGCATTAACCTGGGAGAGGCTGCAGCCACTATAGTATTAAGCAGAGAAAAGAATACTGAAAATGATATTTATGTCGCAGCCGGAGCAGTATCCAATGATGCTAATCACATTTCCGGCCCATCCAGAACGGGAATAGAGCTTTCGCAGGCGATAAATAATGTCCTGAAGCAAACAAATCTCCCCGCTTCGGATATCGGCTTCATCTCCGCCCATGGCACCGCTACCCTCTTTAATGATGACATGGAATCGAAAGCTTTTAGCTTATCAGGTTTTCAGAATACCCCGGTGAATAGTTTCAAAGGCTATTTCGGGCATACGCTTGGTGCGGCAGGCGTGGTGGAGTGCGCCATGTCATTGTGGTCAATGCGGGAAAATGTTATTTTACGCTCCCTCGGATTTGTGGAACCGGGAACGGCTGAGCAAATAAACGTATGCAGTGAAAATATTTCGCAGGAAATAAATCACGTGCTGAAAACGGCTTCCGGTTTCGGGGGCTGCAACGCAGCGCTGATATTCTCTAAAAACTGAAGGCACTTGAACACTACGAAGGAAAACATTGATGTATTGGTGATCGGAGCTGGTCCTTCGGGAACAGTGGCCGCTTCCATTTTAAAGAAAGCCGGATGGAATGTAAAAATTGTGGAGAAGCAGAAGTTCCCGCGCTTTGTCATTGGCGAAAGCTTGTTGCCAAAATGCATGGAATCCCTGGAACAAGCGGGATTTCTGGATGCGGTGAAAGAAAGATCATTCCAGCAAAAATTCGGAGCGAAGTTTGTCAGGGGAGGCGACATTTGTGATTTCAATTTCGAGCAGCAATTCACTGACGGATGGAAGTGGACTTGGCAGGTGCCCAGGGCGGATTTTGATAAGACACTTGCGGATGAAGTCGTGAAAATGGGAGTTCCTGTGGAATATGAATCAGAAGTGACCGGGATCAAGTTTAACGGAACTGATTCTACCACAATTTTAAAAACCAAAGAAGGAATCACCAAAGAAATTGGAGCAAAATTCATCGTAGATGCCAGCGGATACGGGCGCGTGATCCCACGTTTGTTCAATCTCGACCGTCCCTCACATTTGCCTGTAAGAAAATCATTGTTTACACATATCAAAGATGTGAACCGCGACAAAGCGCATGAACCCAACAGGATCACCATTGCTGTTCACCATGCTTCCGTATGGATATGGATGATACCTTTTTCCAACGGGCTTACTTCAGTAGGTGTCGTAGCTTTTCCTGAGTTCTTTGACAAATTTCCAGGAACACCTGAGGAGCAATTACGCGCCATCATTGCTGCCGAACCTCAAACCAGCGAACGCTTCAACGGAACCGAATTTGTCTTTGAGCCAAGAATCCTTCAGGGCTGGTCAGCTACTACCGACAAGTTTTATGGCAATGGCTATGTGCTGGTTGGAAACGTGACTGAATTTCTTGACCCGATCTTCTCGTCAGGAGTTACCCTTGCGGTTGAATCTTCAAGGCGGGCTGCGCATTTGGTGAATGATTTCCTTGCAGGGAAAAAGATTGACTGGGAAACCGATTTTATGCAGCCCGTGATGACTGGAGTGAACGTCTTCCGCTCCTATGTGAACGCATGGTATGATGGAACACTTTACACTATCTTCTTTGCAAAGAATCCGAATGCAGAGATCAAAAAGGAGATTTGCTCTGTGCTTGCCGGATATGTATGGGACGAGAGCAATCCATACGTCAAAAATCATGACACCGCCTTAAAGCGTTTGGCGCGCATCATCCGTGCCGAAGAGATCATCAACTCCCCTATCGAGTATTAAGTAATGAATTATATCAGCGCCCACTGTTCAATAAAAGCTGGAACAGTATTGAAAAACGGAAATCTATTGGCTGCAAGTGTGTCAGATGCAGAAGATTTTCTTTACGGGCTTTATAGTTCACTCGGCATCAATTATCCCAAATTCCACAAGATGGATAACCTCAGCAAACTGGGGTTCCTGGCTGCTGAAATATTATTAAAGGACAGAAACATCAGCCAAGACCACAAACCGGGGCAAATAGGGGTCATCCTCAGTAACAAAAGTTCCTGCCTTGATACCGATTTCGAATATCATGAGACTGAAAAGGAAGCACCCAGCCCTTCATTATTTGTTTATACCCTTCCGAATATTGTAATTGGAGAGATATGCATCCGAAACAATTTTAAAGGCGAGAATTCATTCTTTATTTTTGAGGAGTTCAACACGAAATTTATCAGTCGGTATGTTGAACAATTGCTGAATGAGGGTGTTATAGATTGCTGTATTTGCGGCTGGGTGGATTTAATGGGAAACCAACATGAAGCTTTCCTATATTTGGCCGAGAAAACAAAAACCGGATTGGCATTGCCGCACGTTGAAGAGAACATAAAACGATTGAAATTGCATGGAACAATTGATTAAGGATTTGAAAGTGCAGATCATTGAACAACTTAATTTAAAAGACCTCAAACCCGACCAGATAGGTGATGATCAGCCCCTGTTTGTAGAAGGGCTTGGTCTTGATTCGATTGATGCACTGGAGCTGATTGTACTACTGCAGCAGAAATACAAGATCAAGCTTGCCAACCCTGACGAAGGCCCGAAAGTATTCCACTCCGTAAAAACGATGGCTGAGTACATCAGCGCAAACAGAAAATAAAATGCTGTTTACTGTTTACCGTCCACTGTTTACTTACCTGTAAATGCCCGCCAAGGTTTACGTTGCAGGACTGGGAATCATATCTGCTATTGGCAACAATGTAGAAGAAACACTATCTGCACTGCTCAACAGCAAAAG
>CAYOYI010000490.1:0-3006 GCA_964408105.1 uncultured Chitinophagaceae bacterium
ACTGATATTTGATGAATTGAGGCAACCTGGGCGAGCAGAAGCGGCTGTGGCGATGTAAGCTTCGGGTTTGCGGGGGTTGCAAGTAGATTTGGGACTGCCCCTCATTGCAATCGCGTCATGGCGACCCCGATCGCAGTGAATAAAGCTTGGCATCGGGGGACTAGACCTCACAAATAATTGGTCATTACAAGACCTGAATTGCAGTACCAAATGGAATTAACCAGTCTTGACATTTCAGCCAATACCCTTTTAAAGAACTTAAACATAGCGGGAAATCAGCTTAGTACAGTTGATTTATCAAATAATAGTCTTTTGGAGCAGTTAAATTGCTCTGTTAACCCGCTCGCCTCTATTGACCTTTCTGATTTGATTCTTTTGAAAGAATTAGAACTTAATGGCAGCGACTTGAATTCATTAAACCGACTAATAATACTCAGTTAGAAATCCTCAATTGTGAAGGAAATGAGTTTCGGTATCTTGATTTATCTACTCTCTCCAATTTTATATGACCTGGATTGTTCCAATGGGAACTTGGTTACTCTTGATATCTGCAATAATCAAAATTGCAAGTTCTTGATTGCCGATGGAATGAGTTGCAAACGCTCGTTGTATCAAGCAATGATTCATTGAACGAGATTAACTGTTCTTACAACAATTTAACCAACCTAAATGTAACCGGTGCGCCTAACCTGAATCGTTTGAACCGTGGGTTAAATGACATAAACAGTTTGGAGGTGACTAATATGTTGAAGTCAACTAACCTTAATTGTGACTTCAACAAGCTGGCAACTTTGGATGTTTCAACTTATCACTATTTTCGCCTAAAGAGGTTTTAGCCCGCGAATGGATTTTTTTCTTGCCATAGATATTCCAAAGGAATTTGCAACCACCGATTTTCTGACGCTTGATTTCTGGAAGCAGCGACTTCTTCCCATTGCTTCCTTCCTGGTAATACTCGCGCTCACTTTTGTTGCAGCAAGGATCGCGAAAGTTCTTTTCAACCGCTTCATTAAAAGGTCGGCCGAGTCAAACATCAGCGTAACGCAGTTCCAGTTTTTCCGGCACATCATCATTGCAGCCATTTATATCATAGGCATTGCGCTTGCGATCTACGCCATACCGTCATTGAGAACATTATCGGTTTCAATCTTTGCCGGTGCGGGGATAATTGCCGCCATTCTGGGGTTCGCTTCGCAGCAGGCATTTTCAAATGTTGTCAGCGGAGTGTTCATTGTGCTGTTCAAGCCTTACAGATTGAATGACCGCATTGAGGTTGGCTCCCTCTACACGGGAACGGTTGAAGACATTACGCTGCGGCATACGGTGATCAGAAATTTTCAAAACAAGAGGGTAGTTATCCCGAATTCGGTCATCAGCAGCGAAACGATCGTCAATTCCACAATCATTGACCAGCGCGTTTGTGAGTTTATCGAGATCGGCATCAGCTATGATTCCGATATTGATAAAGCCATTCGCATCATGCAGGAAGTTTCAATGAAGCACCCGAATTGTATTGACAACCGCAACGAGGAGCAGAAAGAGGCAAAGAAACCGGTAGTGGATGTGAAGGTGCTTGGATTTGGAGATTCATCAGTAAATCTTCGGGCGTATGTCTGGGCTGAAGATTGGCTTTCCGGTTTCAACATGCGCTGCGATCTGAACAAGGCCATCAAGGAGCAGTTTGATAAAGAAGGCGTTGAGATACCGTTCCCTTATCGCACATTGGTTTTTAAAAGAGATTCTGCCGGTCCGGCTGATTTGAAATGAAGAAAGCAAGCCCTCAAGGAAAATTCAGGAGGAAGCCTCGCAAAACCGGGCTGCCTCCCGGATCGCTGGTTTATACAGGCGAAGAGCGTACGGAAAGAGTCAAGATCACTTTATTCAACTACACTTCTGAGGGTTTCATAGAAAAAACCGTTCAAAGCATTGAAGAATGCCTGCCATACCGGGATGAAAAATCGGTAACATGGATCAATATTGATGGAGTTCACGATACGGAATTGATCGCAAAAATGGGAGAGCTATTCATGTTTCATCCCTTACTGCTCGAGGACGTTGTAAATACCAGCCAGCGGCCAAAGGCGGATGACTATGATGATCACCTCTACACTGTGCTGCCAATGCTGACATATAATGAGAGCAAACATTGTATTGACAGTGAACAGATCAGTATCGTTCTGTCAAAAAACTTTGTTGTTTCCTTTCAGCAAACCGAAGGCGACCTGTTTGACGTGATAAGGGAACGCATCCGTGATAACAAAAGCAAGATTCGGAATTACGGGAATGATTACCTTGTTTACCGGATGATTGATGTGATCGTTGACCACTATTTCCTGCTGCTGGAGAAGATCGGGGATGCGGTTGAAATGCTGGAAGATCGTATTCGCTCGCAGATTAACGGAACGATCATTGAGGATACGCAAAAAATAAAGAATGATCTGCTGCTGCTGCGCAGGTCTGTTTATCCGTTGAGAGAAGTTCTGAATTCATTAGTGAAAGATGACCATAAGCTGCTGGCCAAACGCACTCAGAGGTTCATACGGGATGTTCACGATCACTCGGTGCAGATAATGGAAACGCTGGAAATGTTCCGCGAGGTGGTCAATGGGCTAAGGGAAGCTTATAATTCACAGCTCAATATGGAGATGAACAAGACCATCCAGACGCTGACCATCATGTCGGTGATCTTTATTCCGCTTTCATTCATTGCGGGATTTTACGGGATGAATTTTCAGCATATGCCTGAACTGGAGTGGAAATGGGGTTATCCCGCAGTTATTGCGGTGATGGTTGCGGTTTCGTTGGGTATGGTGATTTTTTTCCGCAGAAAGAGGTGGCTTTAGTTAGTACCTGTCTAAACTGAATTTCTCCCCGCGTTAGTTATGCCATATAATGTCCTTACCACCATTTTCTCATAGATGCCTTTTTCATTATTTGGTTTCAGCAGTTTGCTGATTGCGTATTGCTGGATCACAGCCAGCGGCACAACCAGGTCTTCGCGAATCG
>CAYOYI010000491.1:0-3004 GCA_964408105.1 uncultured Chitinophagaceae bacterium
GGCGCCGGGACCGGGGGCGTGCCTCTTCATCCCCGGCGAAGCCGGGGACCGGGGGTGGCGCCCCCACGGCCGGGCGGCCCCCCCCGCGGCCGGGCGGGACCCCACCGGGGTGCGGCTGCCCCAGCTCGGAGAACATAAGCGGTATTTGCTCAACCGTTTTGAATTTGCGTGAAACGCGCCTTCGGTTGATTATAAAGCCATCAAGCCCCTCTTTAATGAATTCATTCACTGCGAGATAAAACTGCGGCATCAGAGCAATATCTGCATTCGTGAAAATAAGATAGTCAGCATCAGTGCCGGTATAAAGGGTTTGCAGCACCTCTCTAATAAGCGGATATTTCTTTTTCTTTTGGAAATCTGATTTAATATCGAGTACGGAGCAGGTAAGGTCAGGCAGTTTAGTGTAGAAGGAAGGAATGATGCCGTGGTCTTCGGGATATTGTGTGGTGAACAGTTCAACCTGAACTTTGCCTTGTGCAAATTCCCTGGCAATTCGCATCGTTTCAAAAGTGACAGGCTGCGCAAAATGAAGGTCAGAAGTCGGTTCGACTTTCACCGGGTTGATGATATGGGCCAGTTTCATTCTATAGGTTGACTTCCTTAAATCTACATCAAAAATTTCTTCAGGCTTTTCCCTCTCCCACGGGAGAGGGACAGAAAGCGAAGCGCTTCAGGGTGAGGCAATTTGGTGCGATGAGCTTTCTCAGAAAGTTGCCTCACCCCGAAAGGAGGTGCTTTGATAAGTTGAATACTGCTAATCAAAACCCCCAATCCGTTGCCAGTTTCCATATATCGTATTTTATCCTGTCCATCCGACTCATCTTTTTGTAGAGACTTTTTTCAGTCAATTCCGGCTTGAATTTTTTCAAGGTAGTCACATATTGTGAAAGGTGATCTTTCAGCAGTGGGTCTTTCCCATCCATGATATCGCGGATACAAGTGTTGTTGAAGTGAATGAACACAACCGGGAATTCTCCATCAATGTAAACCCTGCCGCTTTTCATTTCTCGCGGACATTTCACAATGTTCCAACTGGCAACATTGCACCCTTTATGATGCAGGATCAGGGCATTTTTTTCCATCACCGGTATAAGGTCAAGATATTTCTGATCGTCAAACAATCCACGCATTGGATTTTTCTCACAGCGGAAATTGCAACATTCCGCCCACCAGTTGAGGCTGTTCAAAGCCCGCTTGTTTGCTCCGACAAACCCTGCGTTAAAAAGGCCAACGCGAAAATTCGCCTCAAGCCAGTTCTGATTTGCATTGGGATCATTATTGTAATGATGTGGCGTGAGCAGAAAGCTGTGTTTGGTTAGCAGATCAAAAAGAAAACTGTATTCATTGTAAAAAAAGAGATCGTTATCGAGATAGATCAGCTTGTCAATTTCGGATTGCGACAACAAGTGATGCATGAAAACCGGCTTCATGCACCATCTCAGCTTGTCTTTATTGCTTTTGTATTTTGATTCAATGGATTCCGCGACAGGAAGTTTTTTGATGTCCTTGGTTTGGTAGAAATTGAAAACGGCTTGCGGTTCTTTGATCGCTTCATCAATACAAAGAACATGCAATTTAAAATCGGAGTTAACCGCTTTTAGTGATTCCGTCAAAGCCTGAACCTTGAACCAATGACTTGCCGTTGTGATGGTGCAAAAGTGATTCATGCCTTCAGGAGGTTTTCATAAACGGGGATCCATACCGTGTGCCGGAAGCTGTTGGTGAATTGCCTCCATTGAGATTCAGGAGCTTTAAGCAATCCATATTCCTGCATCAGTTTGCCCAGCACACCCGAATAGCGCACGTCATTTTTATCAATGTTCCTGCTTCGCCATTCTTCATTCATCCAGTGAATTACGAAATAATTTCCGGGAATGGGAATATCGTACTTAATGAACTTCCTCAGCTCGGTCCATTTGTCTTCATTACTGATGTGTTCGAAAATATAATCCTGCAGTTTGTATTCAAATACATAATGGTTCAATATCTCTATCGGCTTGTGCCAGTCAACGTTTTCACGGGTAACATCCTTTCTTGCCTGCTCATAACATGACTTCATCAAAGCGCTGCCTTTTGGGCATTTCATCACGTTACCCACCATTGCCAAATCATGGTGTGGTCGAAAGAAATACGGGTCGGAAAAATTCAAAGGCTTGATGCAGGTGACGTCCATATCCACCCACCACCCGCCATGCTCATAAAGCAGCTTGTATCTGAATATATCAGAGAAGCCCCCGTAGCTTCCTTTGCCGTGGCCGAATTTGTTGGCGTTTCTATAGCTGAATACTTCATCTGCAGGAATGATCTCTGTTGCGTCCGCGATCTCAAGCCCTGTAAACGGAAGGGGAGTGGTGATCCGGTCATAAGCCCAAAGACGGAAAGTATGTCCTTTTGCAATGAAAGATTTAATGGTAAGCACTTCAATTTTTGACAGGCGCGTGCCTATCCACAGCCCGTTGATGATCTTATTTTCTTCCAGCAAGGGCAGAGGCGCTAGCGTGGGTTTATTTTCCTTTGGAGCTTTGATTTTAAATTCATGCTTCTCACTCGAAGTGTCTTTAACTTTTTCGATTTTCGCTAACGCGCTTTTGTTTTGATCCTTCATTTTGTTTTTATCCAATCTTCTGGCTGTTGCATCGTCTTCTTTCAGCACTAATCTCCGGTAAAAATAAATAGGGTAGTTCACCGAGAGGCTCACGATGGAATATATCAAATAGATAATTCGCAGGATGACGTGGTGCCAAATTCCCAGGATGATCTTGAATATGAGAATATCGATGATGACCTTATGGAAAATGAACTGTACCAAAAACCTGTAAATGACAATACGGACAATCAGCTGGTAATAAAGATATTTCACCACGAGTTGTATCACTATGCTGGCGAAATTGCTGAACATCAGGAATTGAACCGGAAAAAGAAATGCAAACCATGCGCTCTTCATGCTCAATAAAATCGCAGAGAAAAATAACCACCATCCCTCGTAGTAATCATTAAGGCCTGT
>CAYOYI010000492.1:0-2991 GCA_964408105.1 uncultured Chitinophagaceae bacterium
AAAAGGAACCATTCTCTTCTAAGGGGAAGAAGGAAAAACCGAAAAGCCTGGAAGCCCCTCGTGAGGCCAAGGGCGATGATGTGAACTCCACCTCAAAATGGTTTAAGCTCTCCCTTCTGGCTTTTGGCATTATACTGCTGGCCGCAGCCGCGGTGGTATTACTGAACAAGGATTTGCGAACCACGGCATTTGAGAAACTGGGCATTTCAACAGGCGAACCTTCAGCAGAAAAGAACAAAAAAGAAGGAATTGACCCCGGTATGATAGCCCAGGATGATACCACAAACAAACAAGATTCTGATTTCGCACTTGAGGACGAAGATGAAATGGATGTGAGCAACAAAGTTCCGACCGTTGAAGACATCACCGAACATCCTGAAGAAGCCGCTCCGGTGAAGAAGAAAGGTCCGGCACCCTCTGAACCAACGCCAAATAATAATTCAACCGGTGGTTTGCTACGGGGCAACTGGTATATCAGCTACGTTAGCCTTAGCGGTGAAAGTGATGCCTCAAATGTTGTAGCCCAGCTTCAGTCTGAGGGTTACGTCAACTCTGGCTATTATTATATGCCCGACTACGATCCAAATGCGAAGTCTTTGTATAAAGTTTACATCGGTCCTTTCTCATCAATGGAAGAAGCCGAGGAATTCAGATTAGAGATCAGCACTTCAAAACCTGACGCATACCCATTCAGGCTAAGGTAACCCGTGACTTTTCTTCCAGCTTCGGTTTACTAACCACAGAATTCCAGCAGTAGAAATAATCACCAGCAAAACAGGTACTACAGCGCTCAGCCCTTCTAATGATGGTTTCATCAAGAATGACCAGATTTCCGGTGCATTCATACCCGTGTAAAAAAACACAAATGTTCGAGGGAACATCCCGATAAGGCTACCGAAAAGATAACTGCCCCACGATACCCTGATTGATGCAAAGGCAATATTCATCATGGCAAACGGCAGCACAGGCGAGAGCCTGCCGAAGATAACCATGAGCAGGCTTTTTTCTTTCATCTGCTTGAAAAATTTACTGAGTTGCTCATCCTCGCTGAGAAAGCCGCCAACAAACCATTCATTCAATTTTCTGCCAAATAATAAACCGATCACTGTTGCCACGAGGTATGATACGGCCACGCCTGTCAATCCCCACCAGTTAAAAAAGTACCCGCTCAGGAGCGCGATGAAAGTGGTGGGCGTCAGCGCAAACGCCATGGTAAATGATGCCAACGTAAAAAAAAGCAAAAAGCCTGCTGCGCCCATCAGCATCGCTTCGTGAGATTTTGCAAGCAACATAAAGTAGGTGGAGAAGATAGCCGGAACAACGGCAAATACCACCATTAGTATTCCGAGCCGGCCGGATTTAGAGTTGAAAAAGCGTTTCAATTCTGCGATAATAGACAAATGCACATTATCAAATCAACAAATCGCTGAATTGAATACCTGAATGTATAAATTTGTCGCTCCTTGATATTTTTCCTTGAAAAAGATTATGAATAAACGCCTTATCGCCACGGCCATGCTGTTTCAACTAATGGCAACAGTTTGTCTTGCGCAAACTCTTAAAGGCGTAATTCTTGATAAGCTCAACGCTGAGCCGCTCATCGGTGCCAGCGTGGCGATAACCAGCCTCCCTACCCCTCTGGGAACTACGACCGATGACAATGGCGCTTTCAAGATCGAAAATGTTCCGGCAGGAAAGCATACCTTAAAGATCAGTTACATCGGCTATGAAGTTCAGACACTAAATATCGAGATCGCTAATTCTAAAGAAACAGTAATATCCATTTCGTTGCAGGAATCTCTTACAAACATCGATGAGATCGTGGTGAAAGAAAAAGCAGTTGAGAATGAAGATGCTCTCAACGCAATGGCCATAACCAGCGCACGTTCGTTTTCCATTGACCAAACGGATAATTATGCTGCAAGCATACGCGACCCTGCGCGCGTGGCGCTTTCGTTTGCAGGCGTTAAAGGGCAACATGACTTAGTTAATGGCATCGTGGTTCGCGGAAACGCACCTAAAGGAGTGTTGTGGCATATCGAGGGGGTTGAAGTTCCTGACCCCAACCATTTTTCACAGGAAGGTTATGGGGGAGGCGCAGTTTGCATGATCAGCGGACAAGTGATTGGCACATCTGATTTTTATACCGGGGCTTTTCCGGCAGAATTCGGCAATGCAACATCAGCAGTATTCGATATCCGCTTAAGAAAAGGCGACAACGAAAAAAGCCATTTCTCTGTACAAGCCGGGCTTATGGGATTGGAAGCCAGCGCTGAAGGACCCTTCACGAAGAAAAAACGGGCATCTTATGTAGTGAACTACCGCTATTCGACACTTGCTTTGTTTGACAAAATCGGTTACAGCATTGGAAACACCATTTCTGAATACCAGGATCTCAACTTCAAGCTGAACTTGCCTACAAAGAAAAGCGGCACCTTCTCGATCTTTGGCATAGGAGGCTTGAGCAAACTTACCTCAACAAAAGAGAAAACGAAAAAGACCGCGCAAAAAGAAAAGATTTACGATATGGGGATCATTGGCGTTAGCCATTCCCGTTCGCTCAGCGCAAAAAATCATTTGAAAACCGTGCTCGCTTTTGCTGCCAATCGTGAATCTTACCATAAAGACGATACTTATTTTAGCGGGGTGCAGCAGAGAGATGATGAAATGGGGGCGAACACGATGTTTCTCCGATGGAACACGCAGCTTAACACGCGCTTCTCGGCAAGGAGCATGTTACGTTCTGGAATTTCCATCAGCGGCATGCGCTTCAGATTAAATGATGTGATCAACTCCGGCAGAAGCACAGGCATTCTGGAAACAACCGAACTCACCTACATGCTCCAGGGATATTCTCAATGGAAATATCACCTCGCGGAAAAATGGACCGTGCTCACCGGATTGCATATTTTCTATTTTGGATTAAATCATAACTATAGTCTTGAGCCGCGTATTGGGCTCACGTGGGATATCAACCGGAAACATTCATTA
>CAYOYI010000493.1:0-2990 GCA_964408105.1 uncultured Chitinophagaceae bacterium
TCGGTAACAAATCTTTCAGCAGGAAATTATTGCGTCACGGTAACCGATGCAGGAGGCTGTACGGCATCCGCTTGTGTAACAATTGGTGATCCATCATCATTGACGACTTCAATCAGCAAAACAGATTTCACCTGCCATGGAGATGGAACCGGATCGGCAACAGTGACGGTGAGTGGCGGTGTTCCTCCATACATGTACAATTGGTCAGGCGGAATTCCGGTAGCTCCGGGAAACAAAATAAACGCAACCTCCGGAGGAAACTATTCGGTAACTGTTTCCGACAACAACGGATTGTCTGAGGTGCTTTCAGTCACCATCAATGAACCTCCTTTGCTGACCTGGTCTGTAAGCGTGACGGGAGTAAGCTGTTTCGGATATAATGATGGCAGCATTGTGCTCTCAGGAAGCGGAGGAACTCCGCCTTATCAATATAACCTCAACGGAGTGGCGTACCAAAGCGGAGGGAGTTTCACCGGGTTAGGCCCGCAGGCTTATGCGTTCTCGGTTCGTGATGCTAATGCTTGCGTTCGTGATACAACTTCGGTCGCTCTCTCAGAACCGGATGATATTGAAGTTACTTACAGCATCAACCTTGCAACACCAGGAATGAGCGATGGAGCAGTGAAGATTAATCCGCTTGGCGGTACACCACCCTACGAATACTCACTTGACGGCACCAATTACACAAATGATCCTACATTCACCAGTTTGCCTGCAGGCACATACCCGGTTTTTCTTGAGGATGCCAACGGTTGCGTGTTCACAGATACGTTTGTCCTGGGTGAATTAACGGGAATACATGACATCATACCACAAGGACAAGTGAAGCTATACCCCAATCCAGCAAATCAGGAAATAAACTTCTCAGTTACCTTAAACGAACCACATCAAAAATTGTCTTTAGCGATTATTTCCCTTACGGGAAAAGAATTGATGAAGAGGGATTACAGCCATGCTCAAAAGAACTTTCATGAAGTCCTGCCTTTAAATCGAATTGCTGCGGGAAGCTATCTGATAATAGTTACCATAGACGGAGGGCGATTCTATGGGAAAGTGATAATTGCGCGGTAAAAATTGCATGGCGGCTACCCGCTTCCATACCCAAAGATTATTCATTATATTAGTGCCCGCTAAAAAGGGTGTAACTGCTTGTGTATCCATCTTTTAACAGTAACGTATAAGCTTCAATTAATCTTTAACGATTCAAACTATACCGACCTGTCGCTGTGAGAAAGTCCATCTATACCCTGTTACTATCGGTAATTGCGGCTACAGCTTTTGCTCAAACCCAAACCATCCGGGGAGCCGTCATTGATCTTGAAAGCCAGGAATTAATAATTGGGGCATCGGTAGTGCTGCTTAATTCCGATCCGCTGGTTGGGACAACAACTGACATCAACGGAAATTTCAAACTTGAGAATGTTCCCGTGGGACGACATGACCTTCAGGTAACTTATCTCGGCTATGAGCCGCGCACGCTTAGCGGATTAACACTGAACAGCGGTAAAGAACTCGTTCTGAAAGTTGAAATGGTGGAGCAGGTTATAAAAAAAGATGAAGTAGTGATTTCCGCCACAAAAAGTAAAGCTGAAGCGGTGAATGTGATGTCAACCGCTTCTACCCGCATCTTTTCAAAAGAAGAAGCCGAACGCTATGCAGGTTCAAGAAATGATGTTTCCCGCATGGCCAGCAACTTTGCCGGAGTGCGCGGCTCGAATGATGCTGTAAATGACATTGTGATCCGTGGTAACTCACCAACAGGATTGCTTTGGAGATTGGAAGGTATTGACATCCCCAATCCGAATCATTTTGGGAATCTCGGATCAACAGGCGGGCCCATAAGCATGTTGAACAGCAACCTTCTTGCAAACTCAGATTTCATGACGGGTGCTTTTCCGGCTGAATACGGAAACGCTATTTCCGGAGTGTTTGACTTGCGGATGCGCTCCGGCAACAACGAAAATTTTGAATTCCTTGGACAGATCGGATTCAACGGAGTTGAACTCGGTGCGGAAGGACCTTTTTCAAAAAAACATGGTTCATCATTCGTCATCAATTATCGCTATTCAACACTGGCATTGTTCAAGCTGGGCGGAGTTGATTTCGGAACAGGCGATGCCATTCCGCAATACCAGGATTTGAGCTTCAAGATTAAGATACCGAGCAAGAAGGCCGGTATATTTGAATTCTTCGGAATGGGCGGCATCAGCAGCATTGACTTCATCGGAAGCGAAGCTGATTCCTCACAAAGCAATTTTTACAGCAGCGGAGTGCTTGACATATATGACCGCACCAAGACAGGCATCGTAGGATTCAACCATTCTTATGTTTTGAAGAACAGCGCTTTCACAAGGTTTTCATTTGCCATGAGCTCATTGCTGAATCAGGATGTGGTGGATAGTCTCGATACTCAAAGAAAACCTTTTGACTGGTATCGTCAGGATTTTCAGAATCACAGTTTCCAGGGTTTATTTTTTTACAAAAAGAAATTCAATGCGCGGCACAGCCTCCAAACAGGTTTAAGGGGAACGGTATATTATGCCGTCCTCGAAGACAGCTCTTTTAGCCGCATGACAGGAAAGTATCAGATGATGACGGACTTCACCGGTGCCACCGCGTTGCTGCAGCCTTACACACAATGGCAGTGGCGATGGACCGATTCATGGACAATGAATACCGGCCTTCATTTGCAGGTACTCACGCTTAACTGGACCTACTCCATTGAGCCGCGTTGGGGACTGCAGTGGAAAGCTGCTGAAAACCACAAGCTATCCCTCGCCTACGGGCTGCACAGCCAGATGCCTTCTTTAGACACTTACTTCGTGGTGGTGGAAGATTCGCTTGGTAATCGCCAAAGCCCCAACCGCAATATTGATTTTGTAAAAAGCCATCATGTTGTGCTGGGATATGACTGGTCAATGCCTCATGATATGAGATTAAAAGCTGAAGTTTATTACCAGCACATCTATGATGCCATCGTTGACCGGGAT
>CAYOYI010000494.1:0-2666 GCA_964408105.1 uncultured Chitinophagaceae bacterium
ATGCTGGGGATGGTTTTGTATTTAAGGCAAACGGAAGTTTCTAATTCCGGAATACATACTTTTGATTTTGATATAGAGAAAATCCCTGCCGGGATTTATTTGACGGAAATAAATTTTAACGGAAGCATAGCGATAAGGAAATTCGTGAAGCAGTAATGTCAAGCAGCCAGTTGCTCCTCTAGCTTCCATTGCTTCACTTCCACCTGCTCTTTCACAAGATCAATTGCACGGATAAATACATCCTTTGTCACGCGATTAAGCTCCTTATCCTCTTCCTGCAGAAGTATGGATTCAAAAACAATATTGGTCACTTCTTCAATAAACTTATTATTATGGTCGGAAGCAAGGTCGCGTACCATTCCGTTTACCACATTGAACGTGATATCGCCAACAGATTTTTCAAGCGCTTTGCTGATCTGGCTGCCAACAAGCGGTATGGAGGCAATATTCTTCACCTCGTCATTTTGTTTCACTGCCTCACGAATTACCGATTCCATATAGGATTGAATTTCCTTATGGTATTGAGAATAGTTGTGCTCCGTTACTTTTCTTATCCGATGTGAAAGCCATATCGTCAATGTATCCTGGTGTGGCCTAATCACTTCGGTTATCATTCTGCTGGAAATCGGATTATCGTTCCGGATTTCGCGCTGAACGCCATTGAGTACATTCATAACTACCCGGTCAGAAATTTCTTCGGTGAGAACCCTGATTATTTTTTGACCTTCACGATAAACATGCGTATCCGTGAGATTGATGGCTCCAAGTTTATGGAGTCTGATGGTCATTGAAATGACTCTCAATATCCTGAGCCATCTGAACGTACCCAGCGGGATACATCCCAGTACATCATACCAATGAATGAACGGGTAGAAAAACCATTTGCCATAGGTTTTTCTTTTCACGGCAAGCATCCATCGGATAAGCAGCTCCGCAATGAATATGGTTACAAACACTGCATCGTAGAGAAGAAAGTTCGGATGAACATGCCCGCTGTAAAAGCTGTAGAAAGCTGGCGAAACAGCTTCAACGATCTTTTTGAAAAAGCTGAATCCAAAGTGCCAGTCGAAAATGATGAATCCCAGGTTCAGAAAAACGAGCATCACCATCACAATATCGGTGATAAATCCTACGGTGGCTTTTCCTCTTGATAATGCTGACCAATCAATTTTTCGTGTCATTGCTGAAATGATTTTGAAATCGAATTTAAGAAGATGCTTTTCGGATTTAAAGAAAGTAGCTGGATGGATGCAGGATGAATTGCCTCATGACTTCAAAATCAAATATTTCCAGCCCTTTATCGTTAAGTCGTAATTTAGCCCGACCAATAATCCGCCCGATTTGCAGAAGTTTATTGCTACGTTTTTGGTTGTTATTCCATTTCTTACTGATGCCCAAATAGGCGGCACACGGATATTCAATTTTATAAATCTTCCGGCAAGTTCAAGAGCGTCAGCAACGGGCGGAAGCCTGATAACAGTGAAAGATGATGATGTCGGGCTTGCGTTTCACAACCCCTCAATTCTCAACAGGTCCATGCATGACCATTTTCATGCGAGTACGGTTGTATATTACGGAGGATTGAATTATGGCAATTTCAATTATGCGCGGCACTATGACAGCATTGCGACATTTCAGGTTGGGTTGCAATACATGGCTTATGGAAAATTTGACCAGACAGATATAACAGGCCAGGTGACTGGAGAATTTAATGCGAGTGAATACTGCCTGAATTTCGGTGCATCAAGAGAATTGAAGAGATACACTTTTGGTGCTAACCTGAAATTTATTTTCTCGCAGCTGGAATCATACAACTCATTTGCTGCAGCCCTTGATTTTGCAGCAAGCTATCACCATCCTGTTAAGAATTTCACTGCGACTTTAGTCATCAAAAATATTGGGGTGCAGTTCAAGCCGTATTACTCTGACGAGCGTGAGCCGCTTCCATTTGAGATACAGGCCGGGTTTTCCGTGAAATTCAAACATCTGCCATTCAGGCTGAGCGTGATCCTTCATGATCTGCAAAATTTCAATACACGTTATGAAGATTCCAATTTGCAGACTAATAACTCATTCCTGGGTGAGGATACCGTTGACCAGGGAACATCGGTTGGGGATGTGTTTGATGAAATTTTTCGTCACTTCATTTTTGCCGGGGAGATCTACATCAAAAAGCGCGTTGTGATACTGGGTTTTGCCTACAACCATCAGCGCAGGCAGGAGTTGAAAACGGAAGGAAAGAAAGGACTTGCAGGTCTTTCCTTCGGAATTAAAATAAACATCAAGCAATTTTCTGTGGGCTATGCTCCCGAATGGTATCACTTTGCCGGCCCGGTGCATCATATCAGCCTGGGAGTTAATTTCAATGAGCTGATAAAAAAGAAGCCAGTCAGCCAGTAAAAATTGTGCTTAGTATCTCAGTTTCGTCATTGCGATCCCGATAGCGTTGCTTATGGGCAGCATCGGGAGAAGCAATCCCCTTGGAATACGGAGATTGCTTCGTTCGCAAAGCCTCACTCGAAATGACGATTTTTCTAAAATTGAAATCCTAGCGTGTTCTGCCAACCCTTTGGCACAAACCACAAACTTTATATCTTGCGCACCTGAATCAGCCGCTTGTCCAAAAAGATCATAATAGCAATTGACGGATTCGCCTCGTGCGGGAA
>CAYOYI010000494.1:2676-2979 GCA_964408105.1 uncultured Chitinophagaceae bacterium
CTTGCTGCCCGGCTGGAATACATTTATGTTGATTCTGGCGCGATGTACCGCGCGGTGATGCTTTATTTTCTGGAGAACAATATTGATTTCAACGATCCTGAATTGCTGAAGAAAGGGTTGTCGGAAGCAAAGATCACTTTTCAATTCAATCCGGAAACGCGCACCAATGAAGTTTGCCTCAATGGCAGGAATGTGGAGAAAGAAATTCGGGACATGCGTGTTTCCAAAAAAGTGAGCGAGCTGAGTAAGATAAAAGAAGTGAGGGATAAAATGGTGGAATTGCAGCGTGAGATCGGGAAGAAT
>CAYOYI010000495.1:0-2972 GCA_964408105.1 uncultured Chitinophagaceae bacterium
AGATCAAAGTATTCAAATTTTGACTTCGGGATGTCTTCATTCATGCATCCTGAAAAAAATATCAGCAGCAGAAACAGTTTTTTCATTCTGGGAAAGGCATTACCGTTAAGTGTTTTGCAGGTGGTTTTTAACAGATAGGATGGGGAAGGATGGTGTTCTCTTGTTGATAATTTTGCTAAATTATCAGATTAGAAAATAGAAACTTTAACTTTCCGTTTGTTTAAGCGTTGCATGGCATGATTTTAGCTTAGTTTTTTAGTAAAATTTAACGCAAGATGAAGACTGCATTTTTGACGGGTGTGTTGTTGTCGCTGCTCATGGGAAGCAGTTTCCTTACTTCTGAATTGGAAAGGATTGGATTGGCCATTCAAACGGGCAATTCTAAAGAGCTGGCGAAGTATTTCGACAATTCTGTCGAGATAACCATTTACGAGAAGGAAGAAACTTACAGCAAGGCTCAGGCTGAAATGGTGCTGAAAGATTTCTTCACGCGCTATAAGCCCATTTCATTCAAAATAATTCACAACGGGAATTCCAATCAGGGTTCTCAATACGGGATCGGAACCCTTGTGACCGACAAACAAACTTTCCGAACCTATATTTATCTCAAACAGAAAGGTGAAAGCCTTTTTATCCAGGAGATACGATTTGAAAGCGACTGACACTCGGTGGATATTGACCAATTTATCAAAACAGCCATTGAAGAAGACGTAAAGGACGGAGACCACAGTTCTCTCTCCTGTATTCCTTCTGACAAACTCAGCAAAGCGGAACTGATTGCCAAAGACAACGGGATCATTGCGGGTATTGAGGTTGCGAAAAAAGTATTTGCAGTAATTGACCAAAAACTTGAGGTAGAAGCAGTTTATGACGATGGTGATTCGGTAGAAAAAGCAGACATGGTGCTGCTGGTGAAAGGGAGCGCTCGTTCAATCCTTAAAGCAGAAAGGCTGGTTCTGAATTTTATGCAAAGGATGAGCGGCATTGCCACGCTCACCAAGAAATACGTTAAAGCTGTTGAGGGTTTCCCTGCTAAAATTCTTGATACAAGAAAAACGACACCACTTTTTCGCCAGTTTGAAAAAATGGCTGTAAAGATCGGGGGAGGCGAAAATCATCGCATGGGATTGTATGATATGATCATGATTAAAGACAATCATATTGCTTACGCAGGAGGCATCAAGCCTGCGATCACTTCTGTGCAGAGTTATTTAAAAAGCAAAAATCTTTCGCTGAAGATTGAAATTGAAACTACCAGCCTAACAGAAGTTGAAGAAGTCATCGAAGCCGGTGGAGTTGATCGCGTCATGCTTGATAATTTCAAAATTCCAATTGTGAAGAAAGCTGTCAAACTAATCAACAAGAAGTTTGAAACGGAGGTGTCAGGTGGTATCAATCTTGAAACGGTCAGGGACTATGCTGCCTGTGGCGTTGATTACATTTCAGTGGGAGCATTAACTCATTCTTACAAAAGTCTTGACCTCAGCCTTGAGGCAATTTGATGGATTCGGCTTTATTTCGCTGAAATTTGCTAACGGTGCAGGATAAGAAAAGAGTACTTTTCATAATCAATCCTATCTCAGGCATTCGCAAACGCGAAAAGCAGGGTCTGCCCGAATTGATCGTCAACAATATCAACCGGGATATTTATTCTTTCTCAATCAGCTACACCCAATATGCAGGGCATGCAACCGTGCTGGCGAACGAGGCCGTTGAAAATGGTGTTGATGTAGTTGTTTCCGTGGGGGGAGATGGTTCGGTGAATGAAATCGCGCGAAGCTTAGTCAATACCGATACCACTTTAGCGATCATGCCCTTTGGCTCAGGAAACGGATTGGCGCGACATCTTGGGATTCCAATCAATGCCAGGAAAGCGCTCAGCATCATTAATCAGTACAAGGTCGGTCAAATTGATGTTGGCGAATACGCTCCAGGGAAGTATTTCTTCAGCAATGTTGGAATTGGCTTTGCAGTGAAAGTCGTGAAATACTTTGAACATCATAAAGTAAGAGGGTTTTTATCTTATGCTATTGCGGTGGTGAGAGGGTTTACGAGCAATCAGCCGATAAAGATCAAGCTAATGATTGACAACCAAGAGCTTGAGCGCGAAGTGACTGTATTCAATGTTTGTAATTCAAACCAGTATGGTTACGGAGTGGGATTGGCTCCTGATGCCAAATTAGATGACGGGAAGCTGGACGTTGTTTTGCTGAATAAATTCTCACGCCTGCGGTTCCCATGGTATGCCATCTGCATTTTGCTGAAAAGGCAAAGATGGATACCGCATTATGAGTGGTATTCGGTTGCAAGCTGCAAAGTGATCAATGACGAAAAAAAATACTGGACGCTGCAAATTGATGGAGAACTCGGCAGATTTAAAGATGATTGGGATGTGAAGGTGCAGCCGAAGTCGCTGAATATTTTAGTGCCTTAAATTTTCCTTATCGCCTCTGCGGGCACAAGCTTCAATGCTCTTCGTGCGGGAAAGAGCGCTGCGGTCAATGCCATCATAAACACCATAATGGTTATACTCACATAATTCTTGGCTGCGAGGGTGGGGTAGATCATTGTTCCAAAGCCCATTTCACCATAAGCTGCTCCGGTCAGGTCTATGCCTGTCGCTCCGAAATAAGCCACAAAAGCCCATGACAACAGCAAGCCAATCGAGCCTCCGATGAAGGAAATAAAGACAGTTTCAAGGATGATCATTGAAAAAACTTTTCTCTTCGTCATCCCGATGGCTACCAGCACACCGATTTCTTTAGTTCTTTCCAGCACCGCCATCAGCATGGTATTCACGATGCTGAAAAGCAATGCCAGCAAAATGATCCCGACAATGATATACAGGTAAGTGTCGAACATATCTATCATTAGCCTCATGCCGGATGAAATATCCATCCACGATTTTACCTCAAGGTCCGGAAATACTTTCTGGTATTCGGCTGCTACCGTGTCTGTAATATCGTAGCCCT
>CAYOYI010000496.1:0-1019 GCA_964408105.1 uncultured Chitinophagaceae bacterium
CCGCGAGACGCTCGAGGTGCGCTTCAAGGGCAAGAGCATCAGCGATGTGCTGGAGATGCCCATTGCAGAGGCCGTCACCTTCTTCGAGAATGTGCCCTCCATCTACCGCAAGGTGAAGACGCTGCATGACGTGGGCCTCGGCTACGTCACCCTCGGCCAGCCGGCTCCCACGCTCTCGGGCGGTGAGGCGCAGCGCGTCAAGCTCGCTGCCGAGCTCTGCAAGCGCGACACGGGCAACACGCTCTACATCCTCGATGAGCCCACCACCGGCCTCCACTTCCAGGACATCCGCATGCTGCTCGCGGTGCTCAACAGGCTCGTTGATCACGGCAACACCGTGCTCATCATCGAACATAACCTCGATGTCGTCAAGGTGGCTGACCACATCATTGACCTTGGACCCGAAGGCGGCCACCGTGGCGGAGAGATCATTGCCACCGGCACCCCCGAACAGATCCTCCGCGTGAAAGAAAGCTACACAGCCGAATTCCTGAAATCAGAACTGAAGTAGTGATCCGGTCATGCTGTAGATTAGATGATTCGGTAACAAAATCTAAAATATAGCCAAGGGATTGTGTTACGCGGATATTCTATCCCGGGATTTTTCCTACTCCACCACCACACTCCTCACCACCCTCTCATCGCCAGCGGTGATCTCAAGCAAGTAAAGCCCTTTGGGATAATGCAGAAGGTCGAAAGTATGTTTGTGCTCACCGCTAATGCTGCTAAACGTTTTTTCATAGACCCTTTCACCAAGAATATTCACGATGCCAACTGTGACATCGCCCTTGTTTATCATTGAAAAATGCACACTGAGCATCCCCTCAGTTGGGTTCGGGAAAACTTGAACTGAATTCTCAAATACGATTGATCTGATGGATGTGACTGGATAATTGTTTTGGTTCAGGCTTGCAGCAGAGCCGCAGGCATCGGTCGCGGTGAGCACGATGGTGTAGCTGCCGGGGGCGGCATAAGTGTGCGTGGGATCTTCATCCAGAGACAGGCTGCCATCACCGAAA
>CAYOYI010000496.1:1036-2952 GCA_964408105.1 uncultured Chitinophagaceae bacterium
TCCAGAGGTAGGTGAGGTTGCTTCCGGCAGAGTTATTGGCAGCGCTGATGGTAAGCCCGTCACTCAGGAGGCTGAGGCTGAAATTTACCGAGAGCGCAGCACATGCATCAACCAGCGAGGTGATGGTGTCATTCGCACCGCACTCGCTCGTTGCAACAAGCATTACAGTGTATCTGCCAAAGTTTGCATACGTATGCGAAGGGTTCTGCGTGGAAGAAACGGAGCCGTCACCGAAATCCCAATGCAGCGCAACCGGGTGACCCACAGAGTTATTGGTGAAAGTGAACGACAGCCCGCTGGTATCTTTTGCAAAGTTGAATCCTGCAGCAAAAGGCGTTGTATCCACATAAACCGAGATCGGAGTTCTCACGCTTGGACATCCGCCAATCGCGAGGGCTTCCACATAATATGTCACCGGAGCCGTGAGTGTCGGTGTGGTGTATGTGATTCCGCCAAACACAACGCTGCCGCCCACCGGAGCATCATACCACAAATAGAATGTGGCCGGAGTTGAATTGATGCTGATGACCACTGAGCCTGAGCCGCAAAGCGTATCAGTGTATGGCAGAGGCTGCGGTGCCGGGGCAATATTAGTAAATGACACCTGCCGCACAAGGGTATCGTTCACGGATATTGAATCACCTGCGTAGGAGATGAATGAAGTGAAAGTGAGGCTGCCGCCCTGCGGGAAATCGAAAGTGCCAACCGTGACGGTATCCTTCTCCCCGGGCGCCAGCGTGCCTGATGCAGCCGTTAAATTCGCAGAGACGCTTCCCGATATAATCGTAGTGACTGTAACGTTCGAAACAGGTGTGGTACCTACATTCTGGATAGCAACAGACACGGCAACATTATCCGAGCCGCAAACACCTCCAACAGGCTCAACGAGGTCGGTCACCATCACATCTATGGAAACAGGCTCAAACTCCACAGCACCAATATCCGGTGTCACGGGGTTGCGGGGATTCTGGTAAAAATCAGAGGTGACACCAACTGAAACTCCTTTGTTGTTTGCAAGGAGGTTTAGCGGGCGCAGGTTACCTCCCACTGCATCGGCATAAAGCGGATCAATTATGAAGGAGCTTTGATCATAAACACCTCCGTTGGCGGTCTTCCAGTTAGAAAGGCCGGAATAATTGGTGCTTCCGTACCTTCCGACATACCGTGTGATAGCAGCGGTATCAATGAAGAAAATGTTGTTGTTCGATGTGATTGAAGAAGCTGTGGTGCTGAAATAGAGGCACTGTATTTCACCGCTGCCGCCCCGCTTGATAGAGATGATGTTGTCCCTGAAAACAATATTCGTAGCAAGGCTTGATTGATAAAATCCGCGGGTGACACCTCCGGTTGATGCCGTATGGTCAAGGGAAATAGTGTTGTGGTACATGATCAGCCCATCAGAGCTGGAATTATAGATGGCATAGATCGTTCCGTTGCAATTGATGTCGTAAATGAGGTTGTTGATGAAGCGGTTTTCTTTTCCGACTGGCGCATCCGCTCCGGTAATATATACTCCGTAAACAGCTCCGGTCAGGGAAGTTGCCGCTCCATGGGTGTTGTGAATTTTGTTGCGCTCAAAGCGGATATTTTCACAACCGGTGGTAATATAAATCCCATAGAAAGTGCTCACCGAAGTTCTGGTTGCGCGATTGATGTCATTTCCGTCAAACAGAATATTGCTCGCATAATAGAAGAAGATTCCGTAAGTATAGAAATCACTGAACGTGTTATTCGATATCACGTGCCCACTCGAGATGGCAGACACGTCACCATTAAAACGCAACGAATAATAACCTCCCTTCACTGTGTTATTAGTTAGCGTAAGATAACTGCCGTTATTACCGAGGCTGCTGTTGGAGGTAGCTGAACTGCTGGTTACGAATCCTGCGGTGTAACTGCTTATTGTTGAAGTGACC
>CAYOYI010000497.1:0-2952 GCA_964408105.1 uncultured Chitinophagaceae bacterium
AGAACGTAATGGAACAGCCTTCAGCTACAATATTCCAGTTGCAAGCGGCCTTTACAAAGTCAGGTTATTGTTTGCATAAATACACTTCGGTGCAACAGGAGGAAGTCTTTTAGGTGGCCCAGGAAGCAGGGTGTTCGATGTTACTCTTGAAGGAAATTTAGTGCTTGACAATTTTGACATCTATTCTGCTGGGCTCGGGGCAGAACGCGCGGTAATCCGTGAATTCGACAGCCTTCAAATTAATGACGGCTTCATAAATATCGGATTGCTAAGTGTAGTGAATAAGGCAAAGATTTCAGGCATTTGTGTTATTCCTTACACCAATAACGAGCCTCCCGCATTTACTCTAAATACAACATCACTAAATCTTGTCGAGGATTTCACCACAACGGAAACCATCACCGTTACTCCCGATCCGGTGCCTCCTGCAGATTCTGCGGATGTGGTTACCTATTCCTTATCACCGGCTTCATCAAGCCTGGCTAACATTTCGATCAATCCAAGCACCGGAACAGTAACCATTACAAAACTTCCGAATAAGAATGGAAGTGCTGTGATCTCAGTTGTTGCAAATGATGGCAAGCCATTTGGCACATATTCCAGATCATTCACCCTGAATATTTCACCCGTGAATGATCCGCCAACATTTACACTCACGAGCAATGTTGTTCTGGCGAAAAACTTTTCACCTCCGGTGAGCGTGCAGGTTGTTCCAACATCTGTTCCCTCTGATGAGGCGAGCCAGGTGGTAAAATATTCCTTGTCACCTCCGAGTACAAGTTTTGCAACCATTGCTATAGACAGCATGACCGGACAAGTAACGTTCACTTCTATAAGCAATGCATACGGAAGTCAGGGTTTCACAGTGTTTGCGAACGATCAGCAATTAGTCAATAATGTCGCCAGCCAGACATTTACGCTGACCGTTTCCCAATTCAGTGCGAATCAGCCTCTGCCCGTATTTATAAATTGTGGTGGACCGCAATACTTATCGCTTGCCGGAGATACTTTCAAAGCAGACAATTATTACTCAACACCCAGTTTCGCATACACAAATAACAGCATCCCTGACATTCAGAATACGGGTGATGACGCTCTTTTCAGAACTGAACGGTACGCAGGAACATTGAACTATAACGTTCCCGTGCGAAATGGTATTTATGATGTTAAGCTTTATTTTGCCGAAATCTATAACGGTGCAACAGGCGGTGCTCCATTTGGCGGAGGCACCGGGGTTAGGGTGTTTGATATACATGTTGAAGGCGCCTTGGTTGAAGGCAACTATGACATTTGGGTAGCGGCAGGAGGAGCGGAAAAAGCGGTTGTCGAAACTTTCTCCAATATTTCAATTGGTGATGGAATTGTTGATATTGACCTTACTGCTGTTGCGGGCAACGCTAAACTCTCGGCAATTGCCATAGTTCCCGCACCATTCGATTGCAATAATGACCAAAACGGAGAAGCCTACTTTAATGAATGCGGATATTGTGTGGGTGGAAACACAGGCCTATCAGCAAATGAAGGTAAAGATTGCCAGGGTGTTTGTGGTGGCTCTGCCTATTTGAATTCATGCAACATCTGCGTTTCCGGAACAACTGGTCTGGGAGATAATGAAGGAAAAGATTGTAACGGAGTTTGCGGAGGCAGTGCTGCTGTTGACGACTGCGGAGTTTGTGCAGGTGGAAATACAGGAAAAACCCCTAACGCTAATAAAGATAATTGCGGTGTGTGCTTTGGCAATGGCTCTACTTGCGCACCACCATGCGTGCCGAATGAAGTCGTTTCATTCACCCTCATGCACGCAGGCACTGCCGGAGAGATTGGGCCGTTGACAAACGGAATGACTATTAACAAAGCAATTCTTGGCTCGTTCACCATTCGTGCAAACACTTGCAATGGACAAAATGTTGGTAGTGTGAAATTTTTCCTGAATAATGCCAATATTAAAACTGAATCCACTCCACCCTATTCCATGACTGGTGATAGTCCGGTTGGCGACTATATTGCATGGAATGCTGCTTTAGGATCATATGTGTTAACAGCTACACCCTTTACCGGTTCAGGCGGCTCCGGTACACAAGGGATTAGTGAGACCATATTGTTTACGGTAATTGATCAACCAAATTTCACGGACTGCGCAGGCGTTTCCAATGGTAGTGCTACCTTAAACTCTTGTGGAATTTGCGTAGGAGGTACAACCGGCCTCCCCCTAACCCATGGCAAAGATTGTAATGGAGTCTGCAGCGGTACGGCATTAATTAATGATTGTGGTATTTGCGTTGGAGGCAACACTGGCTTAGGTGTCAATCAGGGTAAAGATTGTGCTGGAGTATGTAATGGCAGCGCAACGCTCGATGGATGCGGAATCTGTTCTGGCGGTACATCAGGCCATGTTGCTAATTCTGACAAAGACAGTTGCGGAGTTTGCTTCGGAAATGGCTCTGCTTGCGCTGGCGGCCCATGCGTTCCACTTGAAATAGTTTCACTGACTTTGATCAATTCAGTTACAGACATTGATATTGTGAACATGACAAATGGCATGACAATTAACCTCGCAACGACTCCATCATTCAGCGTCAGAGCAAATACATGTAATAACCAGAATGTTGGCAGCGTGAAATTCCTTTTAAACAATACATTAATCAAAACGGAAAATGGTGCACCCTATGCCGTAAATGGAGATAGCCCGACCGGAGACTATACTAAATGGAATATCGGTGTAGGTTCTTATACGCTGAAGGCTACTCCCTACTCAAGCTCTGGTGGTTTTGGTAATGAGGGGATAAGTGAGACCGTTTCATTTACTGTGGTAAATCAACAAAACACCAATGACTGCGCTGGAGTGTTAAACGGCACAGCCTATCTGAATTCTTGCGGCATATGCGTGGGAGGAACAACAGGGCTTCCCGATTCGCAAGGCAAGGATTGCGCTGGCGTTTGTAGCGGAACCGC
>CAYOYI010000498.1:0-2951 GCA_964408105.1 uncultured Chitinophagaceae bacterium
ACAAATAGTGTAGTAGTGATAAGTGGCATATAATGGCCTTAATAACAAGGTTGTGGTAACTACACTATCACAGCCAAAAATGGTCAGGAACGTGTCAACATAAACACCGGCTGAATAACGAAATCCTCCCTGCAGATAAACACTGTCCCCATCGCAGATGGACATCGTTGTGGAAGTGAATCGCCTTGGAAGAACGGTCAGGAAAGTTGTGACAACACTGTCGCAGCCATTTCCGCCTGACAAGGTATCGCGGTATGTGCCGCTGCGGTTCTGATTCGTGCCGCCTGCAAAATATGTCTCTCCATCACAAATGCTGACTGATACTGATGAGAACGAAGATGGTGTCACTGATAAATTGGTGATGATAACGCTGTCACAGCCGTTAGAAGCGGTAAGCGTATCAAAATATTGTCCGGCACTGTTGTGATAGGTTCCACCGACAAAAACGCTGTCATGCTCGCAGATTGACTGATCAATGGCGGTTTCAAAGACCTGAAGGATTGACAAGTTTGTTACAACAATACTGTCACAGCCATTGGAAGATGTGAAGGTGTCAACATATTGTCCGGCATCTGTTTGATAGGCGCCATCGGCATAATATCCGTCACCGCTGCAAATGGAAACGTCAAGGGTGCTACTGGAAAGCGGGAGAACGGTTAAGTCCGTGATGATGATGCTATCGCAGCCATTGAAAGCGGTAAGTGTGTCGTAATATGTTCCTGTAAGAGTTTGGTTTTGACCGGCTACAAAATAAGATTCACCCTCACAAATAGCTACGCTGTTATGCAACACCGCATCGGGTAAAATGGTGAGCGAAGTTGCAATGATGCTGTCACACCCGGATAAAGCAATAAGCGTGTCAAAGTAGGTACCTGCTTTATTCTGATAAGCACCTTCAGCAAAATAACTTTCATCGGGACAGATTGAAACCGCCAGCGGTGTAACAATAGCGGGAATCACGGAAAGATTGGTTAGGAGAATGCTGTCGCAACCATTGCTGCCGGTTAATGTGTCAACATACTGGCCGCTTTGGTTTTGCGGTACACCCTGCGCGAAATATGTTTCATCATAGCAAATGGCGACATTAATAGTTTCTATCAGGATCGGTTTAATTGTTAGTATCGTAGCCACGATGCTGTCACAACCGTTTGTTGCAACAACAGTATCCATATAAGTACCGGAAACGGATTGCCATGCACCGCCAGCAAAGTAGGATTCTCCATCGCAAATTGAGACATTCAATGATGATGATGAATTTGATAATACCTGTAGTTGTGTGATAACCACGCTGTCGCAGCCGTTGACCGCAGCCAATATATCATAATAACTTCCGGCAATGTTTTGATTGTCGCCCTGCGCGAAATAACTTTCACCTTCACAAATTGATACATCAATAGTAGTTGTTGCAACGGCAAAGACATTCAGCTCCGTAGTGACGATACTGTCGCAACCATTATGCGCAGTGAAGGTATCCGCGTAAACGCCCGGCAACTGCTGAAAGGCGCCTCCCGCATAATAGCTTTGCCCTTCGCAAATCGTGACGACATTGTAAGTTGATTTCACAGGAAGAACAATCAGGTTGGTGATGATGACACTATCGCAACCGTTTATCGCAACAAGCGAATCGTAATAAACTCCTGATTGATACTGATATGCGCCCGCAGCCCATATGCGATCTCCCTGGCAAATGACAGCCATCCTTGTATTTTGGTAGGACGTTAATACAATTAATTCGGTGATGATAATGCTGTCACATCCGTCTGCGGAAGTCAAAGTGTCGTGGTAAACACCACCTGCGGTTTGGAGCGCTCCTCCGGTATAAAAAGTTTCACCACCACAAATAGTTACCTGACGACCATTGGAATAAGTCGGGAATACTGTTAGCTCAGTAATTACCACACTGTCACAACCATCAACTGACGATAAAGTATCGTAGTAAGTACCTGATATATTCTGCAAATTCCCTCCCGCGAAGTAGCTTTCATTGTTACAGATTTCCACCAACTCGGTTTGTGAATATACCGGGGCAACAACAAGTTCGGTGATAATGATACTGTCGCAACCTAAATACGAAGTCAACGAATCATGGTAAATACCGGTTGCATTTCTTTCATCGCCTCCGGCATAGTAAGTCTCATTCGAGCAAATATTTACCCGAACGCTGATCTCATAAGCAGGTAACACGGTAAGCGCTGTTATGACTGCGCTGTCGCATCCATTTATAGCTGTCAGGGTGTCAAAATATAATCCTTCCGTATTGCGCCATGCACCTCCGGCATAATAAGCTTCATTGCTGCAAATCGTTACCGGATAAAAAGTAGAAAACTCAGGTAATACTGTGAGTTGAGTAACTATCACGCTGTCGCAGCCATTAACTGCCGACAAGGTATCGTAATAAATACCGGATGTGTTCTGCAAGCTGCCTCCTGCCAGATAAGTTTCACTTTGGCATATATTTACCTCAAGATTGATCATGTAAGCAGGCAACACGATCAGATTTGTCGTAACCACACTGTCGCAACCATTGGCTGCAATAAGGGTATCAAAATAAATACCGCTCGCGGTTTGAAGACTTCCGCCTGCAAAAAAGTTTTCACCATTGCAAATTGAAACCGAGCGGCTTGACTGCCGATTGTTTCTCACAATAAGATTCGTAACGACAATGCTGTCACAGCCGTTAACGGCAGTCAGCGTATCATAATAAATTCCGGCAACGCCCGTCCGTGAACCTCCTAAAACAATGCTATCACCCTTGCAAATGGTGAGTTGCCGATTGGAGATAAAAGTTGGTTTAACGTTAAGCACAGTGGTAACAACGCTATCACAACCGTTTGCGGCAATTAAAGTATCGTGATAAATTCCTGAGTTGCTTTGATAGGCGCCTCCGGCAAAATACTCTTCATTATCGCAGATCGTTGCCTGAATGGTTTTGCTCTTTGACGGCAACACGT
>CAYOYI010000499.1:0-2948 GCA_964408105.1 uncultured Chitinophagaceae bacterium
ATGATGATAAAAGGCAAACCAATGTTCTTTAGATCCAGCTTTTGCTTGAGGGCTTCGTTGCTGTTAAAAAAATCAGGAAGCCAGGTGAGATAGAAATACCAAATCGGATCGGTCATGAATTTTCCAATGGCGAATGCCCATGTTTGTTTCAGGCCAATAACTTTTTTCCAGGGTAATAGCGCAGATTCGGTTTCTTCTTTATCAGACTGAATATGTGCTAACTCTTCTTTGCTGAGTTTAGGATGCTCTTCAGGTTTTTGATAAGTGAGCCTCCAAAAAATCAAAACAATAAATCCGAGCAGCCCTGTGCTGATGAAAGCGGCTCTCCATCCATAATTGATTGTGATGAATGGAACGGCAAGCGCTGTGACGATAACCCCAACATTTGAACCTGCATTGAATAAACCTGTGGCAAGTGATCTTTCCTTCCTGGGAAACCACTCTGCTACCGCTTTTACCGCAGAAGGAAAATTCCCCGATTCGCCAAGCCCGAGTAAAAAACGGGTGAAGCTTAAACCTTTGAAGGAGCCAATGAAACCATTTAGTATTCCGGCAAAACTCCACACCGAGATCGCGATGGAGTAACCTTTTCGTGTTCCGACTTTATCTATAAAATATCCCACGATCAGAAAACCTAAAGCGTATGCCAGCTTAAATGCTGCATCCACATAACCCATCATTTCCTTAAAGTGGTCGAGTTGAGCTTGTGTAAGCTCATTGACATTCGACAGGCCGAGCATTTGCATGCGAAATACATCATCAATCATGGTGAAGGAAAGCACGTTCCGGTCAACGTAGTTTATGGTCGTGGCGAGAAACAGCAAGGCGCAGATTCGCCAGCGATAGTTGCCGATATGCTGAGAGGATGTCATGCTATTTTCGAGGAAATTTTTATAACGCAATGTACAAAATGTGCAAATAGTCAGTGGACTAATTAGAATACTAATTGTTCTATTTTTAGGCAAACTATCTAAATGAAAGGTTTCAGAGTTCTGCTGATCGTTGTGTTTGCTGGCGGTTATTTGCCGGTAAAATCACAGAATGCAGCACCGGTTATCACCAATGTTGTTGCGCTGGCAGACACCGTCCTTCACAAGATGAATATTCACTTTGATGTCAGCGATGCCGAGAGCGATTTCATTGAGGTTTTCCTCGGGGTGTCCTCTGACAGAGGTACGATATTCGGACACTACACGCAAAATGCAACCGGAGATATTGGCCGTACGATCCTTCAGGGACAAGGGAAATACATTGAATGGTATTATCCTGACTCTCTTTCCGGAAAATTGAACGACATAGTTGTCAAGCTGACGGCAACTGATCTTGCGGAAATTGATATTCAGCAGATAGTGAACCAGATTGATAGTAATCGCCTGAAGCAAAACCTTCAGATGATTGAAGGTATTCGCCATCGTAATACGGGATTTATTCATCTTAGAAATATTCAGGATTCCATCGTGGCAAGATTTCAGCAGCATGGATTGAATACCCGCCTGCATCAATTTCCTTATGGTTCATACACGGGCAAAAATATCATCGGGCAAAAATCAGGTGCTGGCGATAATATTACTTTTATTGTAGATGGACATTACGATACGGTTGATGACAGTCCCGGAGCAGATGATAATGGCAGCTCGATTGCCGGAATCCTGGAGATCATTCGGATACTTGAGCCGCTTGATCTGAGAGATGCAGTAGAGTTTATCGCTTTTGATCTTGAGGAGGCGGGTTTAACAGGTAGCGGGAAGTTTGTTCAAAGCGGACTTCTTGAGCATGAAAACATTGCAGGTGTCATCAATATGGATATGATCGGCTATTACACGGAGCGTCCTAATTCGCAGGTGGTTCCTGCCGGTTTTGAGGTTGTGTTTCCGGACCTCTACGCTCAGTTGGTGGCGAATAATTTCGCGGGAAATTTTATTATCAGCACCGGTAATGCTGCTTCGGGTTCATTGTTAGCGCTGTTTGATTCTCTTGCTGTACAATATGTTCCTGATTTGCTGGTAGGCTCGCTTCAGGTTCCGGGAAATGGAGAACTCATTCCCGATTCCCGCAGGAGCGATCATGTTGCATTTTGGGATGCAGGGTATAAAGCCTTGCATTTGTCTGACGGAGCAGAAACACGCAACCCGAATTATCACGACCCGACTGACGTTGACACGGCAGTTAATTACACTTTCATGCGAAACGTAACAATGGCAGTGGCGGCAACCATTTTAAATCTTGCCCGTCCGATTCACGCAACAAGCATTACAGCAACCGTTTCACCGGATCCGCATTCGTCTGTTTTTGAGATCAGCCCGGGCTGCACCATCATAATTTCACCCAATCCGGTGAACAGACACTTAGGGGTAAACGCGAAAAATTGCGGTGACGAAATTCAATTGAGAATTATTTCTCTTGACGGAAAGATTATTTTGAAGGTGGATATTCCTCAATCAGAAAATTTTAGGGTTGATTTGACCGAGCCTGTTGTTCCGGGAGTTTATATTGTTGAGGCTACAAGTCCTGAAGGCATGTTGTCACAAAAGATCGTGATCAAAAATTCACACCGATGAATGCAACGGAAAATATTGAAGCATTAAAATATCCGATCGGAAAGTTCAAGCGTCCTTTCAATATTTCGGAGGAAGATGTTCGTACCTGGATCGATGAGATTGAAGTTTTACCAGAGATGCTTCGAAGAGAAGTTATCGGATTGACCGATGAGCAATTAGATACGCCATACCGCCCCGAAGGCTGGACCATCAGGCAGGTGGTTCATCATTTACCCGACAGCCATATTAATAGTTATGTACGCTTCAAGCTTGCCCTGACAGAGGATAATCCTGTGATACGACCTTATATGGAAGAGCGCTGGGCAAAATTAAATGAAGCAAAAAGCGCCCCGAGTGAGGTATCTCTGAGTTTGCTTGAAGCCGTTCACAAACGTTGGGTTCTTCAACTAC
>CAYOYI010000500.1:0-2921 GCA_964408105.1 uncultured Chitinophagaceae bacterium
ATACTGGCCATAAATAAAGGGTTGGAAAGGATCTCCCATTACTTCAAATGAGAGTTTGGTCAATTTACGATGAGTTTCTCCCGGTGGCGTGGCCAATACATTCGCCAGATTTCCAACCCGTGTCATGTTATGCAGGTTTTTCCAGCCGATATCAGTGTAAATATGCGGAGCCCAGGTCACGGTTAGCGGATTCATGCCATACCTGTATTTCAATTGATGCGCAACATACGAGGCATCCTTTCCTCCGCTGCAGGGCACTAAAACGTCATAGCTCCCATCATGTCTTCTGAATTTGTCGAGCATTGCCACCATTTCTTCCTCCCGCCTATTCCAGTCAACCTTGTGCTTTTTATAATCCGCAAAATTGCAGGCTGAGCAAACCCCGTTTTCATCGAAAGAAATCCTCGGGCGCTGGTTGGAGATGGTGCATCTTTTACAGTATTTGATCTCTTTGGGAAGATTATAAATCTTCAGTACATCCCGCTTTTCTATGGTGCTTATTTCACTCATATTACCTGTTTAGTCTCTACTTGATTTTTTGATGTTGAACTACCATTCAAAATTAACAAGATTATTTGCGAGCGTACACAAGTCGTCTTAGATACTCTAATAACGAATCTGGAAGTAACTTCTTAATAGCTGCCGCACCTAATTCTGAAATCTCCTTAAGTATGTTTTGAGGTGAAATGCGATAAAGCCATCTATGCTGTTCGGCTGTTTTTAGGTAATGCAGGACGTCCGTATAGTCGTTTACCGGTGCTTTATCATTGATTGGGGATAGCTTGAAAACGCTGTTAACATCTTCGTTGCCATTGATCAACACAAAGTCATGCTTTGAAAGCAGATTGTTTAGAGTCCGCAACGAGAAGTGATAAAGATGAGCATTTTGCAGGTAGATCAGGAAATCCATCTTACAATCATTAAGGAGATTCTTTATGCCGGGGACGGAGATAAGCAATAAAGTTTTTTCCGTGCAAAACTGCTTTATCATTGATAGCTCTTGGTTTAAGTCGTGGATATGCTCCAGCACATGCGAGTAGATTATCAGGTCAGGCTTCGCCTTTATAAATTCATGCAGTTGCCCTAATGTTCCTTTATGTAAGTTCAAATTATAGTTGGAGCGTCCGTAATTCAGATAAGTTTCATCAAGATCAATACCTATAATATTGTGGCCTCTTTCCTGGAAATATTTCAGAATTCCTCCGGCACTACAGCCTACTTCCAAAACGGATGTGATGTTTCTTGCATCCAGACCGGTCTTTTTCAGAAAATCATAAAATAGCTTTCCTCTTCGGTATTGTGCCCAGAAAAAATCAGAAGTAGGCTGATTTTCCCCGGTATATAATTTTCCGTATTCAGCTTGGTAAAATTCAAGGTAAGCATCGGATGTCATTCTGGGAGAAACGAATACTAGTCCACAACCGATACATATAACGGTTGGATGATAAAGTCCGAATCTGTCTTTTTCTCCAATGGTTTCATGATCGTTGCTGCCACAAATAGGGCAGGGAATTTCTTCAAACCTGTAATACCTACGATTAATTTTATTTTCAATGGCCTTTTTTGCCCTTAACTGAATTGCGTTAAGACGAATGTGACTTTTATGATCTTTGTGATACCTTTTTGATAGAAGCAAAACTAAGATTCCGAATCGCTTTGAGCGTTATAGAACGTTTCTGAAATTTTGATAAATCTTTAGTCCCTGATTGCCACTTTTTTCCGGGTGAAACTGAAATGCATGAATGTTTTCCCTATCCAGGGAAGAACAATAAATTATCCCTTCAAAGTTAGTTAGACTTAAGACAACTTTTTTATCTGCCGGTTCAACATAAAAAGAATGAACAAAATACATGAATTCATTGGGCTTTACTCCACTTAAAAGAGTATCCTCATTAAACGATGTTCCTTCGGGAGGATAAATAGTGTTCCACTGAATTTGCGGCACTCTCAATTTATGATCCGCGGTTTTCGTTTGAAATTTTTTGCAGGTGCCCTCAATAATGTTTAACCCCTTTTGAGTCCCGAATTCTTCGCTTTCCGTCATCAGCAATTGCATTCCCAGGCAAACGCACATGATTTGTTTGTCACTATTTGCATAATCCTGGAGAATACTAACAAGGTCAAGCTTTTTCAAGTTGTTCATCGCTTCACCAAATGCACCAACTCCGGGTAAAATGAGTGCATCCGATGTTTCTATATCCTTTTTATCACTGGAGATTCTGGCTTTTATCCCGGCATATTCACAAGCCTTTAGCACGCTGAACAGGTTACCTAATCCGTAATCAACAATAACAACTGATGGATTCAATTGATGCATTTTAACCTCTTATACTTAATCCCTGTTCAGACAAATATTTTTTTAACCTGGCAATGGAACAGGGTTGCACATTTTTCATGTCATCACCGCTCGAAAGAAAATCAAAATTCCCTTCTGCAACCATTTCTTTCTTGTGCTCAAGCTGCTTGATAAGGTTATAGTGAAAAATAGAGGCCGCGGATACCGCCTCTAAGTCACATTGGTTAACTACATCTCTGAAATCGCTCAATTGGCCTGCACCCCCATGGGCTATCACCGGTATGCTTACTTTCGATGAGATCGCTTTGAGCAGATCAATATCGAATCCTTTTCCGGTTCCTTCCTTGTCAACGGATGTTACAATTAACTCACCGGCACCAAGTTCTTCCACCTGCTGAGCCCATTGCACCGCTTCCACACCCGTAAATTCCCTTCCGTTATCAATGAAGCAATAGTATTGTCCCGTAGATTGCTTGATAGCTTCTATTGTCACCACTATAGTTGATGAACCGAATTTTTGTGAGGCTTCCTTAACCAGATTCGGGTTCTTAATCGCTGCAGTATTCAGAGACACTTTATCAGCACCTGCGCGAAGCACTGTTCGGATATCATCAATGGTTCTTAA
>CAYOYI010000501.1:0-2899 GCA_964408105.1 uncultured Chitinophagaceae bacterium
CAGCCACTATTGCACATAACTCAAGCGCATCAGTACAGGATTTTGTAAGAAATACCTTGGCGGGCGAGTATGTATTTTCAAGCAATGAAGTTGCCTGGCAGGAAAAAAATTTCTGGTCGTACTTGAATGAAGGGGCAAGAAGTTCTGAGGTCAGGCCAACGTTAGTTATTTTGCTAAACGGTATATTTTTCACCATATAGTAATTCAAACTTCAATAGTTAACCCGTAATGGATACGGATGGCAAAGTTAGAAAAAAGGTAGTCCGGTTACTGACCAACAGCGCGTTTGTTATTGACATATAAATTGGTAAACCACCATTTTTCCGTGTAGATTGCAACAAAGGCTTGGGGGTTCTCAATTGTTTGCCGTATTTTTAGCATACAGGTAAGCTGCATCTTGAGTCCTGCCATCACAGCACATGAAAGTAACCTTCATAGCATTAGGAACAGAGCAATTAGGCATCAGCCAGCTTTCAGCCATTGCGAGGAAGCAAGGTCATGATGTTGATATAGCCTTCAGTGCGCAATTATTTCACGACCGTTTCAATCTTGAAATTCCGTCCATTGCACCTTTTTTTGATGATACGCAAAACGTAATTGATTCCATCAGGAGGCAGAAGCCGGATGTTATTGCATTTGGCGCTCTTACTTCAACTTATCAGTGGGGACTGTCGGTGGCTGGATATGCAAAGCAACTTAATCCAAATATCAAGGTAGTCTTCGGTGGTGTTCATCCCTCAGCTGTTCCCGAACTTGTCCTGCAGCGCAATCAGGTTGATTATGTAGTAGTAGGGGAGGGAGATGTGGCTTTTCCGGCTATATTGAATCAAATCGAAAATCGTGATTTTACGACTCCCATTGTTAATACCCGTTACAAGGATCCGGATGGCAAAATAGTCCGCGGAATCCAGGGAGGTTTCATTCAGGAGCTTGATGAGCTTCCATTTTATGACAAGACATTATGGGAAGATCATGTGAGGATAGGAGATTTATATCTGACTATGGCTTCCCGTGGCTGCCCATATCGCTGCACCTTTTGCTTCAATAATTTTTTCGCAAACCTCCCGGAAAAGAAGAGCGGAAAGTATGTCAGGCTAAGAAGCCCTGAGCATATGATGGAAGAATTATTGTTTGCTAAAAAAAGGTACAAACTGAGGTGGATAGATTTTCAGGATGACGTTTTCACCACCAGTAAAAAATGGTTAAGTGAATTCTTAGGCCGCTACAAGAGGGAGATCAAGCTGCCATTTCAGATTCTAACTCACCCGAGATATTTTGATGAGGATGTTGCCCAATGGCTGTCAGACGCGGGATGCCAATGGATACAAATGGGTGTTCAGAGCATGGACGAAAGTTTCAAAAAGGATACTTTAATGCGTTATGAAAAGAGCGACCATGTTAGCCGGGCGCTTCAGCTGATGCATAAGTATAAATTGAAAGCTAAGGTTGATCACATGTTTGGATTACCTGATGAGCCAATATCGGCACAGGAGACTGCATTGGAGTTGTACAGCACACATCACCCTAAAATAATTCAAACCTTTTGGACTTGTTATCTCCCCGGGACTGATTTAATGAAGCAGGCCATCGAGGGTGGAAGACTTTCTCAGGAGCAGGCAGATCGCATCAACGAAGGAATTGATTTCTATTTTTTCAGGAATACTGATAATATCAAAGAGCCCGAATTGGTGAAAATGTATAAGGCCTATGAAGTCATATTCAGGTTGATTCCTTCCATTCCGGAATGGTTGCGTAAAAAATTAAAGCCGGAGGGCATCAGATGGCTTCCCGGTTTTGCCGTGAGACCGTTATCGATGTTATCTGATATTGTCACGGGCTTTGCGCATGGTAATCCGGAGTTCAGGGCGTATACGCTGCACAATTTATTTCACTTGGGAAGATTTTTTGCCGGCAAGATGAAACTTGGGCAGGCAAAGGCTACTCGTCCTAAAGAAGCGGTAACCTACCAAATTACACCTCGGATAGAAGAGGTGATTCACCAGACGGCTTGATTATTCTTTGAAGAAGAAAAACAATCCAAAACCCATAAAAGCCAGACCGATCCACTTATAGGTGGTCATTGGCTCGTGCAGCAGCGTAATGCCAAACAGAAAAGTAAAAATGATATGTAGCGTGATACTGACAGGATACGCTAGCGTAACCTCTAATCTGGTTAAAGCTACATATCCAAAAAGAGGACCTACGCAAAATGTAAAAATCGCCAGCCAAACCATCGGGTGACTAAGGAAAGTCAATATGTATTCCTTCACCTGAGGGAAAGATTCCAATTCCAGCTTTCCAACTATGTTAGCGCGCCACTTAACTACATATAGTGTAAAACAATCCAGAATGGCCGCGACAAAAACGAAGCCCCAGCCAAGAAAAAACTCTTTACTCATGCTTATGCCGCCTTATTTGGAACTGATTGTAGTTCCTTGACCTTAAATCGGTTGCGAATGAATAATTCTGCAATAGCCACCTCAAGCTTGGAATTGTAATTTTTCGTGATAATGCCTTTTAATAGCTTATAAAAGCGGTAAGGGCGGAACAGGTAATTGGATCCGTAAAAAATTATAATCCCCAGCACTTGATAGATTTGCAGCCATCGGGGTGAAATGTTGTCGTTGTAAAATGAATTCTGGAAAAAATCGTCTGTTTTTACCATTTCATAGAAATATCTGTCATCATCCATATTAAGCTTGCCTTCCTCCTCCAAACGGTCAAATAATTCACTTCCGGGATATGGCTGGAATGATGAAGGTCCTATTTCATGTGCACCAACCCAACTGCATTTGACCAGAAACCACATGGTTTTCCAAACATCAAGATGGGTTTCATCAGGAAATCCAAAAATCATATTTAACCTGAGATGCAGGTATTCAAGATTGGCAAACCTCAT
>CAYOYI010000502.1:0-2892 GCA_964408105.1 uncultured Chitinophagaceae bacterium
CGGTGAGCTTAGCGCAGCCGGCTGAGTGATAGTAACACTGTTAGACGCGGTGCAGCTATTGGCATCAGTGACCACCAAGGTATAAGAGCCTGCAGCAAGGTTTGTCGCAAAAATTCCGCTCTGAGAATTGCTCCATGCGTATGAATACGCAGATGTTCCTCCGGTTACATTCGCGGTTGCATTTCCATTGCTTCCACCAAAACAATTCACATCTGTCTTTGTAAACGAAATCGCCAACGCGGTGGGTTGTGTCACTGTTGCTCCAACCGTGGCGATGCAGTTATTATTATCCTTCACCGTGAAAGTATAACTTCCGACTGTCAATCCGCTGAAAGTTGCTGAAGCCTGGAAGTTTATGCCATTGCTTGAGTAAGTATAAGGAGCTGTTCCCCCGCTGGCGCCTACTGTGACCGAACCGTTATTACCGCCATTGCAGCTTACGTTGGTTTGTGATTGAATCACAGCGCTGGGACCATTCAGATTGGTAACTGTTGCGGTTGCTGTAGTGCTGCATCCGGCATTGTCAACCACTGTCACAGTATATGGACCGGCTGGAAGGTTTGATGCAGTTACAGTTGTTTGAACCGGGGTAGTATTCCATGAATAAGTATATGATGGTGTTCCTCCGGTTGCAGAAACCGTAGCCGAACCATTTGACACTCCGCAATCCGCACTTGTGGTAGCAGATATGGAAGCCGAAAGATTTCCTGAAGAGGTATTTACTGTAATCGAAGCTGTGCCGGTGCAGCCATTTGCATCCGTCACTGTGACCGAATAAGTTCCAGCCGGAAGATTGCTGAGATTAGCTGTGGTTGCTGAATTGTTCCATAAATAAGTATAACTACCCCCTCCGCTGGTTACGTTTGATGTTACCGTTCCGTCCGATGCAGTACACGTTGCATCTGTTTTTGAAAGTGAAACGCTTACAGCGGGACGAACGGTAATGTAATTGGTTTTGGTGATTGTGTCTGCTCCTCCGGCATTAGTAGCGATCAAAGTCACGTTGTAGCTTCCGGGAGTATTATATGCCACGGTTGGATTTTGCAATGTGGAGAATGGAGGTGTTCCACCGGTGAATACCCAGCTCCATTGAGTTGGATTTCCTGTTGAAAGATCGGTGAACTGCGTGTTAACCGAGCCGCATCCAGTTACGGGAGTTGCGGAAAAATCTGCTACAGGCACAGTGGCAGGAGGACAAACCACCGGTAGAATTACATGCCCATAAGGAAGCCCATACACATCAAGATATGAATTCCAGGAATTATCACTCCATTGCTCCCATCCGTTTCCAAACGGACCCCATCCTGTATTGGTCCATAATACCACGGTGTCACCAGTTACAGTTGGCAGCACGACACCGACAAAGAAAGAGTCGGTGGTTAATACGGGTTCAGCAGGAAAGGGAACATAAATCAGGTTATCGGCCTGAACTGAAGCAATAATGTTGCTTAAGGTTACGGTGTTGCTGGCAAGCACCGTTCCCGGAGAACCACCGGTGCCATTATCACTCCAAACGTTGAATGTAACCGTTCTTGATGGCATTGCTGAGGTTGCAATGCTGAAATAGAAAAGAGCCCCGGTGATCTTATCACCGGCACTTGCACCGAATTTTTCCGCTTTACCTTTATCTCCATAGCTGTTATTACCGGAGAGATAACCGGATTGTGGAGGATTAAAACCATAATAAGTGATAGTATCGGTGGGCGCAATATTTGAAAGCGTGTCGCAGCCAACATTACCTGCCGGAATACAGCTTAGCGAAGTTGAAGCGCTTACCGTGCATCCAGCGTTATCAGTTACGGTTACCGTGTAGCTACCGGTAGTCAGGTTACTGGCTGTTTGAGTAGTTTGTGCCGGAAGGGTATTCCAGGAATAAGTATATCCGGGAGTTCCGCCTGTTGCAGTCACTGTAGCGGAGCCGTTTGACTGGCCGCAGTTAGGTGTGACACTTGCCGTAATGGAGGCCGAAAGGCCGCCCGTAGTATTCACGGTAATGGAAGCGGTTGCGGTACAGCTATTAGCATCCAGCACGGTAACTGTGTAGTTGCCTGCTCCTAAATTGCTGAGGTTTTGGGTGGTTCCACCGTTACTCCATATGAAAGAGTATCCCCCTCCTCCACTATTTACAGTGGTCGTTACAGTTCCATTGGCTACAGTGCAACCGGCATCGGTTTTCGACAAAGAAACTGACACGGCAGGATTAGACGTTACATAATTTGTTTTTGAAAGTGTGTCGGAACCGCTGGCGTTGGTGGCAATCAAAGTTACTGTATAACTTCCCGGAGTATTATAAGTTACGCTTGGGTTCTGTGATGTTGATGATGAAGGTGTTCCTCCTGGGAAACTCCAGTTCCAGAAAGTAGGATCTCCTGTTGATTGATCGGTGAATTGTGTGCTAAGAGATCCGCAGGAAGTTAGCGGTGAAGCAACAAAGTTTGCAACCGGAGCTGCCCCCGCCTGACAAACAACAGGGAGAATCACGTGGCCGTACTCGCGGGCATATACATCAGCATAGGCGTTCCATGAATTGTCGCTCCATTGCTCCCATCCGTTTCCAAATGGCCCCCATCCTGTATTGGTCCATAATACCACGGTGTCACCAGTTACAGTTGGCAGCACGACACCGACAAAAAATGAATCGCTGGTTAGCACAGGTTCGGTTGGAAACGGAACATATATAAGATTGTCTGCCTGGACAGAGGATATAATAGTGCTAAGAGCTACTGTGTTGCTGGCAAGAACCGCTCCGGGAGAGCCACCAGTTCCACTATCGCTCCAAACATTGAAGGTCACGGTGCGTGTGGGCATCGTTGAGGTAGCTACGCTGAAATAAAAAAGTGCGCCTGTGATTTTATCACCGGTACCAGCTCCAAACTTTTCGGCCTTTGCCTT
>CAYOYI010000503.1:0-2866 GCA_964408105.1 uncultured Chitinophagaceae bacterium
CCTAAGGAGGATGAAGTATTAGTGAAAGTTCATGCGTCATCCGTCAATTCGTGGGACTGGGATTTGATAACAGGTAAACCGCTGATTTACCGGCTCATGTTCGGCCTGCGAAAACCTAAATACCCGATCATCGGATGTGATATGGCCGGCAAAGTGGAAGCGGTGGGAAGCAAAGTCACCCGATTTAAACCTGGTGATGAGGTATTCGGAGATATTTCCGGATTTCATGAAGGAGCATTTGGCGCATTTGCCGAATATGCCAGTGCGGCTGAGGATGTATTGGCATTGAAACCTCACACAATGACTTTCGAGGAAGCAGCGGCCATTCCTCAGGCAGGGGTGCTTGCATTGCAAGGACTTCGTCAAGGCAATATCCAAAAAGGCAAAAGGGTTTTGATCAATGGGGCAGGAGGGGGCGTAGGTACCTTTGCCATCCAAATGGCAAAGCTTTGGGGTGCTGTGGTAACAGGGGTTGACAGCGAAAACAAATTAGATATGATGCGGTCACTTGGAGCAGATACGGTAATTGATTACAAGCGCGAAGATTTTACCAAGACTGGTAAGAAATATGATCTGATTCTGGATGTAATAGCAAGACATTCAGTTTTCGATTACAGGCGTGTGTTAAACCCAAAAGGCATTGGTGTAATTGTGGGAGGTAAATTATTTTCTGTCTTACAGACAGTGCTTTTAGGATCATGGGGTTCAGGCAAGAAAGTAGGGCTGCTTATACACAAACCCAACAATAAGGACCTGCAGTATCTGGCGAAGCTTTGTGAGGAAGGGAAGATAAAACCGGTTGTTGACAAGCGTTATCGGTTAAGTGAATCTGCAGAAGCGTTGAAACTCCTGGGCGATGGCAAGGTGAACGGGAAGGTGGTGATTAAAATTGAAAAATAAAGTTCTTTCCTAAATATTAACTTAGATAAAAACAATCTCATGAGGATCAAAAGGATTGGTTTTATCTGTATTGCCCTTGTCACCAGCAGCAATATTTTTTCTCAGTCAACATATTCTTTAGTTTACAATCTTTTTCAAACCCATTGCACAACTGGTTGTCACAGCGGAGCCACCCCTGACGCGCAATTAGATCTGAGCGCTCTGCCGGCAGTGGTTTATGGTAATCTCATCAATAAAGATGCTGTCAATGAAACTGCATTGGCAAAAGGTGATAAACTGGTGATGCCCGGTTATCCGCATCGCAGCTTTTTGCTGAGGAAGTGCGATAACGCGCTTGATCCTGAAAATGGCATTGGCGACAACGAAGGTGAGCTGATGCCTGATGTCAATAATCCTTTAGCTCCGCAGGAAATCGAGTTGCTTCGCCAATGGATATTGCATGGCGCCCCGCAGGTTGGAAGTCCTGTTGATACTTCAATCATTAACAAATATTACAGGGGGCAGGGTTACGCAAGCCCTGCAGTTCCCTTTCCAATGCCAACTGTTCCCGGTTCATTTCAGATACATGTTGGAAAAATTTTCGTTGCGCCTTCGGGCGAATATCAGTTTTACATCAAGCACGATCCGCAGCTGCGGGAAACTGTAGAAGTTTATCGCATGGATGCCATGCTCGGTGACAGGGGGCATCATTTCAATATGCTCAGGTTCAACCCGGGGGCTGCTGTATCTTTTGCCAATGGTATCCGCGATCTCACCGGCACTTCTCACCTGAGCGCGGAGGTGATCGGAGCGTTTCAGCATTCTTACGATCTGGAGTTGCCTCAGGGGACCGCCTATCAATGGGATGCGGGTATTGTACTCGATATAAATTTTCACATCATCAATACCAATCATGATTCCGTTCTTGCGGTTGACTTGTATATCAATGTTTACACGCAGCCTGCGGGAACAGCAGATGACATCATGAAAATCCGCTGGTATCAGAATTATCTTTTTGCAATTCCCTATGATAATGCGGAGCATGTTTTTACGGCAACCGGAAATGAGCCAACCCCAACGGATACCTGGCAGATATGGATGATGTCATCGCATACGCACAAATACGGAACCGACTTTGACATTTTTATGCGAAACCATGATGGCTCCGAGGGTCAGCAGGTTTATGAGGGTCACTACAACGATGATTATACGATTCCACAGGGGTTCTATGACTGGCAGCATCCGCCCCGCAGGTATTTCAATCCATTTCTTGTTGTTGACCCGGATGATGGATTCATTTATAAAACCACTTATAAAAACACCAATGGCCCGAGCTTGGTTTTGTTTGGCGCTACTGCCGCAGATGAAATGATGATCATGTATGTTCATTACATCGAAAAGGAAGTTACAACTGAAATCAATGAGACAAATGATGAGCAGTGTGATCTCACGATTTTCCCTAACCCAGTCAATAGTACATCTATCGTCAGATTCTCTTTGAATGAGAGTTCAAAAGTGAGCCTTGAGATTTTGAATATGCTCGGAGAAACAATTTCAACAATAGTAGAGGAGTGGGTTCCCGAAGGCACACATTCGAAAGGAATTTTCACACCACAAACTTCCGGTTATTACTTTGCGCGAATCACTGCCAATGGTAAAACACGGATGAAGCCGTTCATCGTTGCCAATTAACAGCTTAGGATTTTACCTGTAATTTCAGCCTCTGCAGTTAGTCATGAAGAAATTACTGTTTGTTTTACTCACACTCATTGTTGTACTGGTTGTCTCAGCTATCGCTGCATACTTTTTTATTACGCACCAGGTTCCGGGTAACTATTTTGAAAGCGATGGACTTAAAATTCACTACACTGATGAAGGTGAAGGAATTCCGGTAATTCTTGTGCATGGATTTGCTGCCAATGCAGATCAGAATTGGAGAAGGCCGGGTATCCACAAACGATTGATTAAGGAGGGCTACCGTGTCATC
>CAYOYI010000504.1:0-2865 GCA_964408105.1 uncultured Chitinophagaceae bacterium
ACTGGTAGCCCCTGAAATGGGCGACCCGTTAATGTACCATTGATTACTATCTGCGGACTGGGTTGAAAGCACATTCCCATTTTGACTGATTACAGGCTCCGGTGACTGATTTATTTTAATGTTTGCGTAAGCGGTATCCGAACACCCAAAGCTGTCCGTTACTATCAGCTCAATTTCATTATTGCCGGAACCATAAAGGCCATAAAATCCCCATGAAGTTGTATCAATAGAAAGGGGATTTCCCAAATCCCACACGGTAGAGGCAATAGCGAGATCACCGGTGATGGAGGAGTTTTGAATGTTCACCAATAATGAATCGCATGCGGTTGTATCCGAAAGATGAAAATTTGCAAGCGGGCCTTCAATGACCTTAACGTTTTGAGTTGAAGAAACAGAATGACAATTGGGATAGCTTGCAGCAGTTAGTTCCACCTGGTAATCTCCCGGTGTACCATAAGCATGAGATGGATTTTGAATCGCAGAGTGGTTGTTGTCACCAAAATTCCAATCCCATGCAATGATACTATCTCCTGTAGACAGGTCAATAAAGTCAATGCTTTCACCGAAACAAACAGAATCAGGAATTGCAATAAAGTCGGAATAAATCGTATCCGGTTCCAGCACAATGACAGGATGATCCGCGTATAAAACATAAGAGCATGGCGGACTCTGGGTATCTGTTAGTAAAACGGCAGGGTAGAATATTCCTGGCCAGGAATAGATGCAAGTATGAGTATCAACTATTCCCGTAGCTGCAATAGGACCTCCATCATGCGCACATATCCAAACATGACTGATTGATCCACTAGAATTTGCGTCCACCAAAACCGAAAAAGGAGAACACCCTGAATCAAGCGAAAAGGTTATATGACCAGTGGCTAACCCGGTACATATTGGCTGATTTGCTATAAACGTATCCTTGGTACCATCTAGAAATTCTAAATAAAGCGTAACCGTGAAGCATCCTCCTCTTGGATAAATATGAGTAGGATTAAGAAGTGTGGAAGACGTGCTATCGCCAAAATCCCACAATACACTTAAAATGGTGTTGGAGTCAATGCACGGAGGAATTGTAAATGTTCCCAAATGCGGAGGACAAACATCAAATGTGTCAATACCCCCGAGAGACAAAGTACATGGCTGCGAGGTTGGAAGAATACAAATGACTTTAGAAGCCGTGTCGCTGCAACCGCCCGGATGGATTACTGTAAGCGAAACAGTATAACATCCGGTATCAGCATAAGTGTGAACAGCAACCGTTGTTGGGGGCGTGCCATCCCCATAATCCCAAATTTCCTGAAGTCCGGAAGGAGTGGAGCAGGAATTAAATGAAATGGGTATGCCGGGCATGTGAGCATTTAGATTTGTGTGGAAGCAGGCTTGCGGTGGGCCAATGCGGATGAATGATTGCTTCGTAATCGTATTCCGACATCCCTGGTCGTCAATAACCGTTAATGAAACAGTATAGCTTCCGGTGTCCGCGTAAAAATGGGCTATTGGGGATGTGAAATTGATAAATGAGGAAGTTGTACTATCCCCAAAATCCCACATCCAACTCACTATTGATGAACCGGTGGATGGTATTGAGAGATCGTGAAATAAAAAAGTATCTGGTGTGCAACTATAAGTTGATGAAGATGAAAATCCGGCAGCTAATGAACTAATGCAAACTGCATTTGGGAAAGTTTTGGTGGCAATGCATCCTTTTGAATTCTTCACTCGCATATTCACGCAAAAGCAGTTTTGGTTAGGTAACAGGTGAAACGTATGACACGCATTTTGCTGGATCACTACTCCGCCATCACAAAAATCCCAGAGTGTTTCAACTATACTGTCTCCTGGTGATGAGGATAAGTTCGTGAAGCAAACATTCAGCGGATTGCATCCATAAGTTTTGTCGGGAACCATATCTGCCATCGGCTGATCATAAACGATAACGCATTTAGTGACGGTGTCGGAACTAAATCCGTCTGTTACTATCAGGGTGATACAGCAAGTATCAGCAGTAAAAAATCCATAGACCGGATTCTGAACGCTTGAAGTGTTTGATGAGCAACCAAAATTCCATAGGTGAGAATTAAACGGAGTATTGAGATGAGGTAGCGGTGAACCGTTTAACGTTGATAAATCGGTAAACCGAAGGATCATGTTTGGAATGCACCCTGCCGTAACAGGGTTCCCTTGTAAATCCGTTATTTTAAAATCAGCAATGAGCTGTGATTTTGCGGGAATCAGCGACACAACTGTAAGAAGCCAGAGAAGCGTTAATTGCTTCATAGAGGAGCAGTTTGACTATTAGCTCAAATTAAATAAAAATCGTGACTTTAGGTAAGCCTAATTCAAATTCACGTACGCTCCGAGTCCATGCAGTCCGCCTTCTCTTCCCATGCCGCTTTCTTTGTAGCCTCCGAATGGCGAGGTGGGGTCGAATTTGTTGTAAGTGTTTGCCCACACTACCCCAGATTTCATCTTGCTTGATACCTTGAATATCTTGGAGCCTTTATCAGTCCACACGCCACCGGACAAGCCGTAAGGTGTGTTGTTTGCTTTTTCAATCACCTCTTCAACCGTGCGGAAAGTTTGAACTGCAAGCACCGGCCCGAAAATTTCTTCCTGCACAATGCGGTGTGATTGCGAGCAATTCAAAAATAATGTCGGTCGGCACCAATAGCCTTTTGAAGGAACCGGGCATGAGGTCTGGAATAGTTCCGCACCTTCCCGTTTGCCGATCTTAAGATATTTCTCAATCGTGTCTAGTTGAGGTTTCGAGTTGATTGCGCCAATGTCGGTGTTCTTGTCGAGGGGGTCACCTACGATGAGCGTTTCCATGCGGTCTTTTAATTTGCGGATGACTTTGTCATAAAC
>CAYOYI010000505.1:0-2860 GCA_964408105.1 uncultured Chitinophagaceae bacterium
TATTAAAAGAGGAGGAAAATATATTCATCACCCGTCCGCAGGTGACGTTGTGCAGGCAAATGATGTTTTGGTAGTAATTGGTCTGCCGGAAGATATTGAAAAGGTAAGTCCTTTTATTCAGGCAATTGAAGTAAAAAAATCAGTATAATATTTGAGTACTTGCTCAGGAGCTTCTGTTTGCGGATAGTGTCCAATAGTGCCAAGTGAAATAACGTCAGCATTTGGAACGATCTCTGTGTATTTATCCGCCATCATCTTTCCGGAGATCGGATCAGCAGGGCCATTAATAAATCTCAGAGGCAATGCAGTATTGCAAACGGCATTTGTCCATCGTTTACTGTTCATTTTTCGTTCGTGCATGTAGCGGATGATTTTCGGGATCACGCGCTTTCCTTTATTGTAATTGATGATCGTCCAGAAATGGTTGAGTTCTTCTTTCGAAGGTTTAGTATTTGGCCCGAATATTTTGTTAAAGCTTCTCTCAAAAGAATATCTGTTTAAAAACTTACCGGCAATAGCTCCAAATTTCCCTGCAAGAATATTCTGTATGAGCAAAGGGCGGTATGCTCCCTGGAACAATCCTCCATTCAAAAAACATACAGATTTGATCCTGAAGTAAGATCTGCCTTTTATTTTATTCTCATTAAAACGCGCGAGCAGCTCCTGTGCAACGCTGACTCCGTAATCATGGGCAAGAATGTGAAATTCAACGTTGCCTACTTCCGAGATCAGATATTCTATCATATCTGCCTGATCAGAAATTGAATAGGAATAATTTGTCGGCTTGTCGGAAAAACCAAAGCCTAAAAAATCAGGCGCAAGCACACGGCACTGTGCGGATAATTGATCCCATATCTTGCTCCAATCCCATGATGAGGTGGGGAAGCCATGAAGCAATACAATACTTTGTCCTTCTCCTTGCTGACGGTAGAATATTTTATGACTGTCATACAGAAAGAAATGACCGCTCCCTAACCACTTTTCGGGTGAAACAGGGAACTGAGGTATCAAAATTTTTTAAGTAGAGATATTGGATGAGAAATAATTCTCAAATCTAATTTTCTACAACAACCCTAAGCACAATGCTGCCCTTTACACAAAGAGGGCTTGTAGTAGGGTCTTGCCGGCTTGCGAACAGACCTGCCTGGAATGAATCCATATTAAAAAAAGATTGCAATTCGGAGAAATTATTTTGCAGGTTCACAGAAACCGAATTGTCCGTAACTCCCACTACGTAGGCAACCTTGGTTTGCGCAGAAGTACTGTTTTCGCGGAAGTACACATCAAACTCAATGATGTTATTGAATTTCACCCCCGGAGGCGAATCCACGCTCACCGTGCCGCTGTAAAATTTCACAACATCAATTTTTCCCGGATCAAATGTGAAGCCGTTCTGAGTAAAAAAAGCTTCAAGGTCCGAGCGTTTGATGGTTGTCCATGACCATTGATCCCTCACGCCCGGAGCCAGACAGACATCAATATCATTAAGGGTAAAAGTGAATTCGCTTTTACCGTCATCTGAACAGCCGGTCATTAACAGGGAGGAAGAGATAAGAACTATTGAGAACAGTTGGAAAATGCGTTTCATAATTTTCATTTTGCCTGAAAGATAGAAAGTTTTCTTCTTCCCTGAAAGATTTGACGGGCAAAGGCTAAAATCTCTATATTAGTTCGCTGTTATGAAGAAAGTGCTTTTAGTGGTTCTGGCAAGCGTATTGCTTTCACTGTTGGCCGTGAATGCTCAAACGGTTAACGGAATAGTTACCGGTGTGTCGTGTCCCGGTGGAAGTGATGGCAGGATAGAGTATGATTTTATTGGAGGAAAGGGGCCGTTCATTTATTTGTGGAGTGACGGGGATTCCGGGTTGGCAATTGGAGATTGTGTCTATCAGATAAATATTGACAACCCGGGAGTTGCTTTAAACGATTTTCAGATAAGGGTTGATGTGGCGCGCACCGTTGCGATGAATCCTGATTTTTCTGACATCTACTTCACTGATTCTTCAGGAAATGCCTTTTTCAGCTTTTGGCTTCAGGATTTTCCAACTCCGGATTCAGCGACCTTTTGGGTGAAAGTAACTTCAATTCCATCAGGCTCGTCAACCATCTTTCTTTCGTTTTGTGATACGACCTCATTGAACCTGAGCGACCCGTATGCTACTTTTGATTACTTTGACAATTTTGATAACGGCAGTTTCGGCACGTGGATTTCAACTTGTGAATTAAATACGCACCCCAGCAGTCCGGAGTATTGCAGTAATGCCGCGAATACCGGACAATTTTTTTCGCCAGATTCTGCTGCGGTCTTGTCAGGACATGCGAGTTGTTTTTCCGCACCGTATGACGGAATAAGGCCGGTATTGAGCAAAGCAATTACATTGGTTAACGGAGACTTCATCATTGATTATGAAGACCGCATTTCGGTGGAGCTTTATAATTTTTGTGGCGGTGGAACAAATGGATACAATGAGGTTATTGCCGATGGGGCATCAGTTGGCACAGGAAGCAGTGCCGGAGTTGGTGGCAGCTGCGGCATATCCGTGAATGGGTGGAATAGCCAGACCACTAATCCATTTACTGTGAATGGTGCCGTAAATATTGATCTTAGAACAAGAGGTGGGGACTGCAGCAATGTTATCGGGTGGTTTGATAATTTCAGGATAAGAAAATATGCGCCCGTTACCATAACAGTGGATACCACTGAAATTTTAATTAAGGATAGTCTTACGGCAGGAACATACATTATTCAATTCACGGATGCGGATGGGAACCTTCATTCCGACACATTCATAGTTAATGAGCCTCCGCCTATTGTGGTAGCTGATAGCAAAGAAAATGTTTCATGCGATGGAATGAACGA
>CAYOYI010000506.1:0-2857 GCA_964408105.1 uncultured Chitinophagaceae bacterium
GGCTTAAAGTATTCATTGAAGTCACGACAGGCGCAGAGCATCACGACATTGCTTACAAGCTGGTGCAGCAATTCTATGAAGTCCGCATGGGCATAGCATCCGACCCAAAATGCAAAGACATCACACGCCTGTGCTTCATGAGCCACGACCCCGGACTTTACAAGAACATCAGCAACCAAAAGTTTGAAGTGCAGATGCAATCAGCAAAGCCAACTCTCTCCTCTCCAAATGGAGAGGAGCCGGAGGTGAGGTCTGACGACAACTACACTGACGCACTACTTGATTGCCTGAACTTCACCGAACGGAAGAAAACATACACCGAAGGCAGCCGCAACGAGTTCATCTACACTTTTGCTTCCAATGCCAACCGCAAGGGCATCCCGCAGGAAGTTGCTTTACAATTTTGTTTGCAGCAGTTCGATTTGCCTGAAAAAGAAATCCGCGCATCATTCAGAAGCGCATACACCCACCACACAGGCGAGTTTGCAAAGTTTGCAAACTCTGCAAACCCGGCAAACTCTCAAAAACCCCACGACCAGCCCGCAGAAGATTACTTGAAAGCCACCCCGCTTATTCCTTTGGAACTCTACGTGCAAATGCCCGATATACTTCGTTCAGGAGTTGAGGATTTTTTTCTCCCGCGTGAGCGGGATGTATTTCTTACAGGTGCTCTTGCAGTGTTAAGTGGGTGCCTGCCTGGTGTGAAAGGCATGTATGATGGTCAGGAAGTATTCCCCAACCTCTATTCATTTGCCATTGCCCCCGCTGCAAGCGGTAAAGGCGCTTTGAAATTCGCTAAGATGCTCGCTGATGCTTACCATAATTCTATCCTTCAGACGAGCCGCGATGCAGACACACGATATAAGCAGGAAATGGCGGAGCACAAGGCGCGACAATTCGCCAGAAAAAAGAGCGACACCACCGCGCAGGAACCACCGGAGCAGCCGCCTTTTCAAGTTGTCTTTGTTCCTGCCAATACCAGCTACGCAAAAATCCTTTACCACTTGGAGCAGAATGAGGGTTGGGGTATCATCTGCGAAACGGAGGCAGACACAATGGGCAACGTATTCAAACAGGATTGGGGAGGCTACTCTGATATGCTTCGCAAAGCCTTTCACCACGAGCGCATATCGAGTTCCCGCAAAGCCAATAACGAGTTTATTGAAGTCAACAGCCCGCGCCTGTCGGTTGCCCTTTCGGGCACACCGGCACAGGTCACCGGGCTTATCGCATCTTCGGAAGACGGCTTATTCAGCCGCTTCCTGTTTTATGCTTTCAAAGTGGAACAGGAATGGAAAGACGTTTCACCATTTGCAAACCGCACGAATCGCACTGAGCATTTCAATACACTTTCTGAAGAAGTATTTCGCATGATTCAGTTTCTTCAAAGTGAAGAAACTTTCATCGCATTAACCCGCGAACAATGGAACCAACTGAATAAATCATGTGCAACATGGCTGCATGACGTATCTGTGTTCACAGCCGAGGAAGCTGCCAGCATCGTAAAGCGGTTAGGATTGATAATTTATCGTATTGCAATGGTGTTCACCGCCCTTCGCAAGTTTGAAAATTCCGAGTCAGCAGATCGTATGGTCTGCACCGATACGGATTTTGCAACCGCGTTGCAGTTGGCTGGAATTTACCTTCAACACAGTCTTTTAATGTTCACCAACCTGCCAAAGCAGTCTGAGCAAACCCATTTCCTGGGCAGCGACAACAAGCGCAAATTCTTTGCGGCATTGCCTAATGAATTTGCACGGCAGCAGGCCGTAACACTTGGTTCCCAATTCAAGATGTCGGCTCGTTCAATTGATGGCTTTCTACACGCTCTTTTGGGCAGCCGCTTATCACAACCAAAAACAGGTCATTATCTGAAAGTGACCTCATAATTTTATCAACTCATTGATTTTCAGCAGTTAATAAAAGTATGCGTCAGACTGTTGCCTGACTTTTCTATTCTTTTTGTCAGTTGTTAGCCTTACATTTTATCTTATTTTTCAGTCTATAATCTTACCTTTGCCGTATAATTGTCAGGATAAAACCTTACAATATATGCAAAAAATCATTACAGGTAGAACAACTGAACTCCAAGATGCTCACTTTCGCTTCGCGCAAAAAAGTGGCGGTTCCGCCCACCGGCTGGGTGAAGGCAATCCGTTCCGCGCTCGGCATGTCATTGTCACAACTCGGAAAAAAACTTTCCATCACCAGGCAAAGTGCACAGGACATTGAACGGAGGGAGAAAGACGGTTCCATCTCCCTTCAGTCCATGAAAGAAGTTGCAAGGGCGCTCGACATGCAGTTTGTGTATGGCTTTGTTCCCAATGATGGTTCCCTTGAAGCGTTGATTGAAAAAAGAGCGAAGCAGTTGGCTACGCAAATCGTCATGCGCACTTCCAACACCATGAAATTGGAAGCTCAGGAAAACTCCCGCAAACGCATTGAGAAAGCCATTCGGGAAAGAACCGCCATCATCAAAAACGAAATGCCTAAAATCTTATGGGATTAGATTTAGACTATGCCGATGGGCAAACGCCCCTTGATGAAGATGAAAAAGAAGGGCTGCGCATTCCCACTATTGCCACGCGGGGCGAACTCGATGAGTACGAGCAGCACAACATTGAGCAAGCCCTTCAGTGGATTTTTGGAAGTTCTTTCACTGCGGAGAAAATTTTCACCGAATCTTTTCTCCGTGACGTGCACCGCAAAATGTATGGTGATGTATGGAAGTGGGCGGGTGAGTTCAGGACTTCAGGAAAGAACATTGGAGTTGACCGGGAGCAGATTGCCCCGCAACTACGTGCATTATTGGGTGATGCTAAATATTGGGTAGCCAATAACACGTATCCTCCCGTTG
>CAYOYI010000507.1:0-218 GCA_964408105.1 uncultured Chitinophagaceae bacterium
TCTCTCGGGCGATCATCTTCTGCCCACTTCTTTATGGTAAGCTTGCTTTTATATTCTTCCACAAAACTCTTTTCCCTAAAAATAAAAAAGCATGCACAAAAATGTACATGCTTTAAGTTTTTCCCGAAAAAAGTTGCTTACTACTGCAGCTTATTGACGTGCAGGGTAAGGCTTGACTTCAGGTTAGCTGCCTTCTTCCAGTGGATCTGGTTGCGCTT
>CAYOYI010000507.1:228-2855 GCA_964408105.1 uncultured Chitinophagaceae bacterium
ATAACTTTTTTGCTGCTGCCTTTTCGGTAGCTGATCTCAGGCTGCCAATCAGGTTCCTGGTTGTTTTAGCATAATACCTGTTTTCGGTCCTTCTTTTTGCCGTTTGCCTTATCCTCTTGATCGCAGATTTGTGATGTGCCATTACTGTTTAATTTTTAGAGGCTGCAAAGCTAATGAAATATTAACGATTAGAAAAGCAGACAATAACGCTGTTTTGCGTCAATCCGTTTGTCGAAAAGCTTTGCTCAAAGTCCGATATTTGCATAAATAAGAGAAAACCTGCATGGACGTATCCTATATTTCCAATGCCCACCCTGCTTACATAGAATCGCTTTACAACGATTTCAAAAAGAACCCGAAATCAATTGATGAAGAATGGAAGCGCTTCTTCGAGGGTTTCGATCTGGCAGTTTCACTGCATTCTGCCAATGGCACATCAGTTTCACCGGATGAACTCAAGGTTTGGACATTGATTGATGCCTATCGTTCTCGTGCTCACTTGGTTTCTAAGACAAATCCTATTCGGGAACGTATTGACCGAAAGGCAAATATCAGCCTGAATCATTTCGGACTTTCGGAAGGACAACTTAAAAAGTCATTCGTATCCGGGAAAGAACTTGGGCTGAAAGAACCTACGCTTGAAAATATCATTGCCAAGCTGAGTAAAATCTACTGTAAGTCAATCGGCTTTGAATTCGGTTACATCAACAATACCGAGAAATACAACTGGCTTAAGGATCGTATCGAAAAGGACGCTGGAGAATTTCAAATCTCTATAGAAAAGAAAAAGCGCATCCTGAAAAAACTGAACGAATCAGCCGTCTTGGAAAAGTTTCTTCACACAAAATATATCGGGCAGAAGAGGTTTTCTTTAGAAGGTGGAGAATCTACCATTCCTGCCTTGGATGCCATCATTCAAAAAAGCGCTGAATTGGGCGTGAAAGAAGTAGTCATAGGAATGGCGCATCGTGGCCGTCTCAATGTGCTTACTAATATCATGCACAAGACCTATGAGCAGATATTCAGTGAGTTTGAAGGCAACGTTCAGCCCGACCTGACAATGGGTGATGGCGATGTGAAATATCACCTTGGCTATTCATCCCAGGTAAAAACCATGTCAGGAAAAGTTGTTGACCTGAAGCTTACTCCGAATCCATCTCATCTTGAAGCGGTTAATCCGGTGGTGGAAGGATTTGCCCGTGCAAAAGCTGACATCGTTTACAACTCAGATATTGATGCTATCCTTCCCATTTTGATACACGGGGATGCTTCGCTTCCGGGTCAGGGTGTTGTTTACGAAACACTTCAGATGTCCCAGTTGGAAGGCTACACTACTGGAGGAACAATTCATTTTGTTATAAATAACCAAATCGGATTCACTACCGATTTTGACGAGGCGCGATCATCAAATTATTGCACAAGTTTGGCTGCCACCGTTGAAGCACCGGTGTTTCACGTGAATGGTGATGACGTTGAGGCAGTGATCTATGCCGTTGAGCTTGCCACGGAATATCGCCAGCACTTCAATACTGATGTATTTGTTGATATGGTATGTTACAGAAAGTATGGCCACAATGAAGGAGACGAACCGCGCTTTACCCAGCCGAAACTTTATAACATAATAGGTAAACATCCCAGCCCAAGAGAGATTTACGTGAATAAGCTGGTTGAAACCGGCTCCATCGAGTCAGAGATGGCAAAAAAAATGGATAAGGAGTTCTGGCAGATGCTGCAGGACAGGCTGAATGAAGTGAAACAAAAGCCGCTTCCATACAAATACCAGGAACCTGAACTCGCATGGAAGGCATTAAGAAAATCAACTCCTGAAGATTTTGAAAGTTCACCCGACACTTCCATCACAAAGAGAGCGATGGACAAGGTGCTTAAGGGCATTATGTTCTACCCTGACGAATTGAAGCCGCTCCAGAAAGTAAAAAAATTGCTGGAGCAGCAGCAAAAAATGATTGCCGATGGTCAATTAGATTGGGCGCTTGCAGAACTGCTGGCTTACGGATCAATATTGATCGAAGGCAAAGACATCCGCATGAGCGGACAGGATGTGAGGAGAGGAACATTTTCTCACCGCCATTCCATCATTCGTGACGAGGAAACCAGCGCTCCTTATAACAGGCTTTCGCATTTGGATGATGATGGCCAGGGAAAGTTCAGAATATACAACTCGCTGCTGTCGGAATTTGGTGTGCTTGGTTTTGAGTTCGGATACTCAATGGCTTCACCAAATACACTGAATATATGGGAAGCACAGTTCGGAGATTTTGCAAATGGCGCCCAAACCATAATTGATCAATTCATTATTCCTTCTGAAACAAAATGGCAGCGCATGAGCGGTTTGGTTCTACTTCTCCCTCATGGCTACGAAGGCCAGGGACCGGAACATTCCAGCGCACGGCTTGAAAGATTTTTGCAACAAAGCGCTGAGTTCAATATTGTCGTTGCGAATTGCACCACACCTGCCAACTTCTTTCATATACTTAGAAGGCAGCTTATCTGGCCCTTCAGAAAACCGCTGGTTATAATGACTCCAAAGTCATTGTTGCGCCATCCAAAATGCGTATCACCAGCTAAAGATTTTACAAAAGGTGCTTTCCAGGAAGTGATTGATGATG
>CAYOYI010000508.1:0-2849 GCA_964408105.1 uncultured Chitinophagaceae bacterium
AACACAAATTCCACAGGAATTAAGTACTGCGGTTCCACCAATTACTCCATTGCAGTCGGGTACATTATCCTGATTGATCACGGTGAACGTTACAGTTTCGCTTATGCCGGCCGTTCCTGATGCACCACCACCGGAATAAGGAATTCCAGTTAATGTATATGAGCCGACAGAAGCATTCCATTTGGTAAAGCTGCCGGCTGGGCTATCACCATTGAGGGCATAAGGCGGACTAGATTCGGTCTTGAATGTAGAGCCATTCAGAACAAACTTCACACTACCAACCGGAAGATCACATACATTAGCCCGAATACTGAAATTTCCAAGTGTAAAGAGGTTGAGTGTCATACCGTTTGTAAGAGGACCAATTTCCCCCGCTGTTCCTTCGTGCATAAGGGTAAATGAAACCACTTCGAGATGAACACATAATACCGGTGCGCAGGACGAACCGTCTCCAAAGCAAATTCCACAGGAGTCAATGTCGCTGTTTGCAATGTGGCCGGTATTTCCGCCAGAGCATACACCGCAATTATCGTGAAGCGCTGTTCCACCGCAATCGTTGTTGCAATCTTTTCCATGGTTAAATGGCAAACCTGTTGAGCCGCCAACACAAAAACCGCACTCATTAATAATAGCTGAACCGCAGCTGCCTGTGCAATCATAACCTGTGCTGTCACTCAATCCGGTGTTGCCACCAACACATACGCCACAGGCATTCATAAAAGCCGAACCGCTGCAATCGCCATTACAATCCTGGCCCTGATTGAGCGGTAATCCCGTGGAGCCTCCTACGCAAATTCCGCATGAATTGACGATAGCCGAACCGCAACCACCGGTGCAATCATAGCCGCTACTGTCGCTTAAACCCGTATTGCCGCCAACACAAACTCCGCAGCCATTTACAAAGGCAGTGCCTCCGCAAAAGTTGTTGCAATCTTTACCATAATTGAGCGGCAATCCTGTGTTCCCACCCACGCAATGCCCGCATTCGTTAATGGTTGCCGATCCGCCATAAACACCATTGCAATCCGGTAAACTTTCATTTATAACCGTGAATGAAACTGTTTCACTGATCCCCGCGCTGCCGGATCCACCGGCACTTGAATGAGGAGTTGCCGTGAGCGTATAATTTCCAACGCCAATGTTCCAGGGGGTATAGTTTCCTGTCGGGCTGTCTCCGTTCACTGCGTAAGGCGCTCCGCTTTCCGTTTTAATCAAGGTGCCGTTTAAAAAGAATTTCACGCTGCCTACATTCTGGCCATTGCAGGTGTTAGCCCTTACGCTGAAAGACGGTGTGGTGAAGAGATTAATGGTAGCCCCGTTGTTTAACGGTGAAATATCAAGGTCGGTGGCAGCATTGACCAAAGTGAGCGACACAATTTCAAGCGGAACGCAAGGCAGAATTGCGCAAGAAGAGCCATTTCCAAAGCAAACCCCGCAAGAGTCTTTATCGCTGTTTGCAATATGCCCTGAATTTCCGCCCGAACAAATTCCGCAACTATCAGGAAGCGCTGTTCCTCCGCAGTCGTTGTTGCAATCTTTTCCATGATTAAGCGGTAATCCTGTTGAGCCTCCAACACAAAAGCCACATTCGTTTATGGTTGCCGAACCACAACCACCGGTGCAATCGTAACCAGTGCTGTCGCTTAACCCTGTATTTCCTCCAACGCAAATTCCGCAAGGATTAACAAAAGCCGTTCCGCTACAATCACCGTGGCAATCTTTTCCCTGATTCAGTGGTAACCCTGTTGTGCCACCCACGCAGAACCCGCATTCGTTAACTGTAGCCGTTCCACAACTGCCGGTGCAATCGTATCCGGTAGTATCGCTCAGCCCGGTGTTTCCTGCTACGCATACCCCGCATCCGTTGATGTAAGCAGAGCCGCCACAATCTTCATTGCAATCCATTCCTTCGTTCTCATCAAGGCCGGTATTGCCGCCAACACAAATTCCGCATTCGTTTTCAAAAGCTGTTCCGCCTAAGTCACCATTACAATCCGGTGTTGCGGGAGCAACCCAATTAATTGCGGCATCAAACAGTTGAAGCCCCTGTGCTGTGAATTTGGCAGCGCCTGCATCGTACAGGAAAAACCCGACTCTTCTGCCTGGTGCGTTTATCCCGGACATGGCTGTTCCGGCTTCATAGCCGAAAATTGCAAATTGATCCGTGGTGCCGGGCACATTTGCAACCTTAATGGCAGTTGCTGCCGGAATTCCATAAGTGATTCGGTCAAGCGAAGTGAATACTGTAGTATTTCCGTTTGGAAGGCCACCAGCAAGAGGATGGGCATTATCAACTATTGTGATGTTGTCCATGTTGTAGGTGGCGCCAAAATTCACCGCGCTGTTGCCGGTCATTTTCATATCATCAAAAATGCTGGGTTCACAAACAATCACCGGAATGGCGGTATTCAGGAATTTGTTGCCAATGTTATTTGAGAAAACGGTTGATGAGATCAGCACTAAACTTTTTCCATCAGCATCGGCAGTGGCTGAAGCTGCATCGGATTTTGTAACCACCGAATGTCCAAGTGCAAGGAGTCGGTCATAAATAGCCTGGTCGCCATTGTTAAGCGAAGTATTTCCAACAATGAATAAAATGCTTCCTCCTCCACCGGAAGGAGCATTTACGGAGAAACCGACTAACGATGAGGTTCCGGTTAGACCGTTATTGGCATGGACTACCGCTTTGAGGGTGTAGTTGCCAAACGTAAGATTAGAAAGGGAATAGCTGTAAGGCGGTATGCTATCGGTATTAACAAGGGTATTATTCAAAAAGAACTGCACCTTGGTAATGCTTCCGCTTGAAGTGCTTGCGTTGGCATTAATGGTAACATTAGCCGGTTCCGTGA
>CAYOYI010000509.1:0-2839 GCA_964408105.1 uncultured Chitinophagaceae bacterium
ACTGCTTATTGTTGACGTGACCTGAGTCAGGTCACTGGTGCAACTGTTCACCGTGTTGCTATCCGATTGCTTCATGAACAGTACGCCATAGCCATAGGTCGGGCTTGTGGAAGTTATCTTCAGATTGTTCAGAATGAAATGTTTCGCACCATCAAACCTCACCACAGAAAAATCGGATGAGTTAGGAGCATACGCCAGCTCCCCGTTGTTGCAGTTTATCGTGATAGTATTCGCTGCACTTGCCCCGATTAATGCTGTCAATATGAGATGCTCATTGTAAGGTCCTGTTCCGGAAGCAACATTCAAAGTCACGGGTCCGCTGATGCCGCAGTTAGATAGCGCATTGATGGCCGCAGTGAATGATTGAAAGTTTGTCGGAGATGCGGGGACTGTTTTATTAATGGTGAAAGCGCCTGACAAGCTCGGGCAAACGGTTTGAACATCGGTGGTATCATTTGATTGATTGTTATCCACTCCGCCATTCACGCTGTCTATGTAAGCATGGAGTCCGGTAAGTGTTATGAGATTGAAAGGTGTGGTGAATGTGAGGTCGGTGTTTCCTCCCGGTGCGATTGATAATCCATCGAATGATTGCTTAACGATAATGGTTCCGTCCGTGTAAGTGACATCTACGCTTGTAATGTTTGTGGTACGTGTGTTATTGATATTCACCTTCACCGGATGAGAACCTATCACCAGCGGAGTCACAGGAGCCACCCATGTAATTGCGGCATCAAGCCCTGTTACGGTAAACTCATAGGCCCCCGGATCAGGAAATGCAGGATTGCGCGGATTCAGTAAGATGTCTTCATTCACCCCTACTCCTGTTCCGATATTATTTACATCGGTATTGGTCGGGGTGAAGTCACCTGTGACCGCATTAGTGTAAACCGGATCAGCGCTCACGGAATTCTGGTCAAACCCGGTGGACTTCCAGCTTGAGAATGTCATGTGTGAGCCGTTGTAATAGCCGATGTTATTATTCACTCCACCGGAAGCATTCATTAACAGGCCATTGTTGTTGGAAATTATGGATGAAGTGCTTGAAGAGAAATACAGACAGTATTTTCCTCCCGTTCCCCCGCGTTTCACAGTGACGATGTTGTTTCTGAATTGGATATTGCTTGCAGTGGATGACTGATAAAAACCATACGTGGTTCCAGTAGTGATTGCATTTACATCATCAAGTGAAATTGTATTGTGGAAATAGTGCGCGCCATCAGAGGTGGAATTATAAATGGCGTAAATCGTGCCGTTGAATTTTAGATTGTACAAAACATTGTTTACCGCACGGTTCTCTCTCCCAACCGGGGCATCCGCTCCGGAAAAGTAAATACCATAAATAGATCCGGTGAGCAGTGAAGCGTTGTTGTGCGTGTCATGTATCTTGTTTCGCTCAATATTATTCAGGTCACCACCCGACAAATAAATTCCATAAAAGGTTGTCACCTCAGCACGGTTTGCGCGGTTAACATCGTTACCGATGACCTGTGTACCGCTGTTATAGACAAGATAAATACCAGCGGAGAAGAAATCGCGGACTACATTATCCTCAATCCTGTTTGACTTTAGCGTGTCATTACTCAATCCATTGAGACGAATGGCATAATATCCGCCAATAATGGTATTGCCTGTAATTGTAGTGAAGCTTGCGGCATTTCCTCCGGCAGAAACGGAAGATGCATTTGAACTTGCAATAATTCCATTGTAATCATTGGAGTTCGTTGAATTGCCAATGCTTGAGAGGTCAATCGTACAATTGCTGATAGTGTTGCTGTCAGCACGGTTGTAGAGCACAACACCCCATCCGTAATTCGTGCTTGTGCTTTTGATTACCAGATCATTTAAAACAATATGCTTCGCACCGTTCAGCTTTACTAACTGTGGGTTGTTTACAGATGGGCTGAATGAAAGTGTATTTCCGTTACCGTTAAAAGTGATCGTATGGGTTGAGCTTGAACCGATGATGTAGGGAATTTCTATCTGTTCGATGTAAGGTCCGCTGTTCGCAGCAACATTGAACGTGACAGCAGCAGTTATTCCGCAACTCTTGAGCGCATTAACCGCATCTGTAAAGCTGGCAAAATTTGTTCCTGAGGTTGGCAGCGCAGCGTTAATGGTGAATGTTCCGCTGATGGACGAACAGAGCAACTGCAGTTGCGTGGTATCATTTGAACGAATTCCATCCTGAACAGAATTTACCGAGTTAATATAAGCCCGCAACCCGGCAGGATTAGTAAGGTTGTATTGCGTTGTAAAACTGAGGTTCTGGCTTGCACCTGCCACTATATTTAGAGAAGTGAACGACTGCGTTACCGGAGTTACTCCATCGCTGTAAGTGAGACTCAAATCGGTGATGGTATAAATTGAACCAACACTATTTGCAACATTTACCGTTATGGTTTTATTTCCCGCTGAAAGCGGAGCAACTGGCGACACCCAGGTAATGGCCGCATCAAGATCTGGAGGGGTGAATTCAATACATCCAGGGTCTGGAGTTACTGAATTTCTGATGTTGCCATTGATATCAGTGGTGACACCAAGAGAATCGCCAATATTATTCACCACCGCATTAATCGGAGTGAGGTCTGAAATCAAATTAACAAACATCGGATCTGCAAATACCGAGTTTTGATCGTAGGCTCCGTTATTCGCAGTTTTCCAATCTGCAAGGGAAGAGTAATTTGTGCTGCTGTACCTACCAACATAGCTCATGATAGTGTCAATGTAGAAAACGTTGTAGTCAGAATTAATAGTTGATGTGGTTGTGCCGAAATAAAGGCAATACTTCGTTGATGTTCCGCCTCTCATCACTGACATAATATTGTTATTAAAACTT
>CAYOYI010000510.1:0-2811 GCA_964408105.1 uncultured Chitinophagaceae bacterium
GGTAAAGGTGGACCAAACGGCAAATTGGTAACACACATACAGTTTACCCTAACCAATTTCATACCGAAGGAAAAGGGTAAAAACAAAGCGCCAAAAGACGTAATTAACAGGTTAAAATTAGCCTGGAAAAACCCGGAAGCCGCCAACCTTTTAATGTTTATTTTGGGTTGTCCTATAATTGATATTATGTTAAGTAGATAGTTTGTAAATAAAGGGGATAATAATGGTTATCCCCTCTATGCGTTTCTCTTACTGACCGGCCTTCACCTTCTCCATCGCTTCTTTCATCTTCTTGGATTTATCGTACATCTCCAGCTTGGCATAAACTTCCTTGAGCGCCTGCATGATGCCGAGGTCCTCAGGCTTCAGCTCGTGAGCCTTTTCAAAATATGGCATCGCCTTGTTATAAAGCTCGTTTCTCTTTACTGTGAGTTCCTTGTATTGCTTATCGGTGAGCTTTGTGTTATCCATCATCTCCTTATTGATCTCGATGCCCTCGTTATAGAATATAGCGCCCAGGTTGTTATAGGCATCGTAGTTATTGGGGTCAAGCCCGATGGCCTTTCTGTAGGCAGCTTCAGATTTCACTTTGTTGCCGGCTTTGTCATAAGCTGCACCCAGCACATAATATATCTGGGCATTGGTAGAATCAATGCTTACTGCCTTTTCCAGCTTTCCGATGGATTCAGCCTCCCTGCCCTCCTTGATATATATATTTAATTCATCAATGAGCAGGCTAACATTCTGCGGGTAGCGCGTAATGCCTTTGCCGAGCACCGTCAGCGCATCGGCATTCTTATCCTCCTCGGCATAAAAGCTTGCGAGGATCTGGTAAATGGCCGGGCTGTCATAATTCATGTCAATCAGTTCATTGAGGGTTTTCTTCGCCTCGTCTTTCCGGCCGAGCTTCCACAGGCAGAGCACGCCATTATAGGTAGCATCGGCATCATCAATCTTCTTTTCATAGCCAATGCCTTCCATGAACTTTTTAATTGCTCTCACCTCCGTGAAATACTTATAAGCATTTTCATAATCTGCTACGTTATAGAGCTTTGCGCCCTTGTTCTGTATCTGAAGCGCGAGGTTGTAAAGGTTTTCCTTGCAGTTATCTATTTCAGGGAATTTCTTGTCAGAAACCGTAAGCGCTTTCTGATAGCCCTGTGAAGCATCGAACAAAGCTGTTGGCTGCTGCGATGAAATAGCCTCATTCTCATAGATAAGGTGATTGATAAGGCCTTTGTAGTACCAGGTTTTTGACTTTTCAGCGGCAGATTCGTTCTGAACGGTTTCATTGATGGCCTCCAAAGCCCCAAGCAGCGCATCAGTATCTTTAAACTCGCTGGCCTTGTACTCTTCTACCTTGAAATAAGCAGTCTGATACTTATTGCCCTGGGCGAAAACGGCCGTGGTGATCAATGTTGACACGACTATTATCGGGACGATTTTCATGGTTGTTTTGAATTTTTCGTTAGAAAATAAATTAGCTCGTAAAACAGAGGCGAAAGTTATGCCATTTCTGTTTTAGATAAAAACGTTTGCAATTAGTTGTTTATAGTTTGTGGTTAAATTCATTACCTAGGCCCAGGCTATCATCATTGCGAGGCTCTGCGAAGCAATCCCCCCAACTCTTACCATTTACTCACCTCTTTTTCAAATAAATCCAACCAACCGGATTCATCCCATTAATAAGATACTCTTTCTTTTTCCTTGAACCGGCCTTAAGCTGTTTTTCCCTGGCTATCGCTTCTTCAATTGAAAAGAACGATTCATAATAAACCAGTTTGTTGAGGTTGTATTTTGCAGTAAAGCTATATGGATGCTTCCTTTCGTTATGCTCTAAAACTCGTGTTCGCAAATCTGAGGTTACTCCTATGTAAATCGTGGTGTTATGGTTATTGGTCATGAGTAAACAAATCCACCACGTTCCATAATCTTAATTTAAGGGGGATTGCTTCGCAGAGCCTCTACAGCAATGACGTATTTTATTATGGAAATGTAATAACCTTTACGCTTCCGCAGCTTCCTCCCCATTCCCTTCACCCTCATCGCCATTCGTATCCGTCACTTTGGTAACAGCAGCGATCTCATCGCCTTCATCGAGCTTGATGAGCGTGACGCCCTGCGTTGCACGACCCATCACGCGCACTTCGTTAAGGGCCATCCGGATGGTGATGCCGTTTTTGGTGATGATCATAAGATCATCGGCATCGGTTACTGCTTTTATTGAAATGAGCTTACCGGTTTTATCGGTGACGTTGATCGTGCGAACACCTTTTCCGCCACGGTTTGTGATGCGGTAAATATTTACAGGTTCGCCCTTCTCATCAAGTACCAGATTTCCATTTTCATCAAGTTCATCCAGATTTGACCTCTTTCCAAAGCCTTTTTCAGACACGACCATCACTGTGGTTTCTTTATCATCTTTCGGAATGCAGATCATTCCAACTACCTCATCATCATCTGCAACAAGCTTTACGCCTCTCACTCCTGCTGCCGTTCTTCCCATTGGCCTTACTGTGTCTTCGGGAAAGCGGATGGCGTTTCCGTAACGCGTTGCCATCATGATATGGTTGCTGCCATCAGTGAGCCTGGCCTCAAGCAATGAATCTCCTTCATGAACATTGATTGCACGAATGCCGCTCACCCTCGGACGTGAATAAGCCTCAAGTGTCGTTTTCTTGATAGTACCCTTCTTTGTGCAAAGCACCACAAATTGATTTTGAAGCGCCTCTTCATCTTCAAGGTTCTTCACATTAATATATGTCCTGAATTTATCTCCGCTCTGTATTTGAATGAGATTCTGTATCGGCC
>CAYOYI010000511.1:0-2776 GCA_964408105.1 uncultured Chitinophagaceae bacterium
ACCGCAAGTGGTCAGCATACACCTCAGCGATCTCAGCGGAAAGCAGGTGATGATCGATTTGCATTTCGAACCGGGTTTCCATAAAACCAAGCTTGATATGCAAGCGCTCAGCAGAGGAGTGTATTTCGTAAAGCTCTACACTGAGGATCAGCTTCAGGGCGTGGCAAAGGTGATAAAGAATTGATTGGCGCGTACTTGTCTCGTTTCTTCTACGCATTGTCTGATAGCGTTCGTTTCAGAAGTTCAACTTTGCTTATGGATCACAAAAACAAAACCTGATTCGTTAATGAAATCAGCACTGATCATTTTATTTTCTTCATCCTGCATCATTTCATTCGCGCAAGACACGCCTAACTTTTCAATCGGTAAGCTTGCCGAAACCGAAAAGTTCAAATGCCGCAACGCATCAGTGACCGACATTTGCCGGAGCCGCATCTACATGACCAGCGATCCTGATCTGTTTTACAAGATCAATTATGACAGCGAAGGACGAGTTCACTCGCAGGGGGCCGTTGTGAGAGATGAGATCACCGAGGAACCAGGAAAAACGAGAACAGAATACTTTGCTGTTGGCATCTGGCAGTATTACAATTATGCCGAGAATGAGATCGTGTATTTCAGGTGCGTGTATTCGAACAATCCCGGATGCCAGCTTGTGAGCAAGGATGAGCTGAAGCGGGGAAAGATATATTTGGAATAGTTATTTATCCGCTCCTGCCAGCTTTCCTCCAAGCCAGCCCATAGGCAAGTAAGCCACGATCAGATCTAAAGCGATAAACCATGTCGGTGCAGGAAGCATGAAGGTGTTCGCTATTCCTCCAGCCAGGAACAAAATCCCTATTACGATGGCAAATTTCATTTTGTGAGTGGCAGCAATGAGCGCAGCGATAAATGCGCCAACAAGAGTTCCCGCGGCATGAGCAAGGAACGGAAAAATAAAATGCTTCGGCTCAAACAGGTGCATAGACGACTTCAGGCTCTCCATGCTCGTGACATCCGCGCCTTCAGGCGCAGGGATAACGGAGCCGCCAAGCATAATGAGGCCCATGTTCACCATGCTGCCGATGACAGCTCCTGCAATTACCGCAAGAATATTTCTAACGATCGGGTTCATGAATTTTTGTTAAAAATAAAAATTAAGAGAGACCCAATGAAACCGGGAAGCAATTTCAGGAATAAACCATCTCTCCCGCAGGCTCCAGTTCGAAGCCCACCTGTGAAAGTTGCTGCCAGAAGGAAGGGTATGATTTATTAACTGCCGATGGATTATCAATCAGCATTTCGCCCTTCATCATGGTCAGCGGAGCGAGCGCCATCGCAATACGATGGTCACTGTGTGTCTTAAATGTAATGTCTGTTAAATTGGCTCCGCCTGAAAAGCTAAGCATCACTCGCAGGTCATCACGCTGTATTTCCGCACCGATGCGCCCAAGTTCGTGATGCATCACTGCAATGCGGTCGTTTTCGCGGTTTTTATATTGAGCAAGACCGGTGATCTTAGCCTGCAAATTCATCGCGGCACATGTTGCCAGCATTGCCGGGGCCAGGTCGGGGCAGTTCTGGAAATTGTATTCAAACACACGCGGACGAATGCTGTTCTTCTTGGTGAGATGCGCGCCATTATCGGTGAAGGTGGTCATCACGCCAAATTGCTCCATGATCTTGGCAATGGCCGAATCACCCTGCATGCTGATGCGGCTGAGGTTGTTAAGTTTTAAGTCAACCTCATCGGCAAGGGCCGCCATTTGATAAAAACTGGCTGCGCTGCTCCAGTCGCCTTCAACGGTGTAGTTGCGCGGCTCATAGTCCTGCCTTCCGAGGCTTATCATGTTTTGCGACCAGTCATAGCGAATGCCGAAGTGCTTCAGTATATGCAAAGTCGTTTCAATGTACGGGCGGGAAACACTGTCGCTTCCTTTAATGCGCATGATAAGCCCGTTGCGTAATACCGGAGCAATCAGCAGCAGTGCGGTAACGAAATGACTGCTAACGGTAGCATCAATATCAACCCGGTTGCCTTTCAGCATTTTCCCGCGAATGAGCAGTGGCGGATAATTCTTCTTGCCGAGATATTGAATGTCAGCGCCAAGTGAGCGCAAAGCATTCACGAGCGGGTCAATAGGTCGGTCTAACAGGCGGTCTGAGCATGTAAGTATCAATTCACCTTCGTGCATGGCAAGGAATGCCAGCAAAAAGCGCAGGGTTGAGCCACCGTCTTTTGCATCCAGAACTTTTTCTTCAGAATTGATGAGCCCGAACAATGTTTGCGAGTCTTCTGAATTAGAGTAGTTCTTTACGTCAAAATATCCGCTGGTAAGCGCTTTGATTATAAATATTCTGTTGGTGATGTTCTTGCTACCGTCAAGGTTGATTTCGCCTTTAAGGGTTTTATCTTTCTTGGATATGAGGTGCTTCATATTTGATGCAACGCGAAACCCACTGCCTCTTCAAGCAACGGCATTTCGCAGTTGACATTGATGACCGGATTCCCGATGGATTTTAGTAACGTAAAGTTAAGGCTGCCTGGGGCGGCCTTCTTATCATGTGTTATCCACCGTTTCCAGTTCATTTCTCCGATTTCTTCACTGAAATAGTCACTGAAATGTTTTTTGATCGTACTTGCTAAATCATTTAGCTGATTTTTTGGAAGACCTGTTTTTTTGTGGGACAGGTATGATTCCATTATCATTCCGAGCGCTATTGCGTGCCCGTGTTTCAATGGTTTCCCAGCGGACAGCGCAGCGCTTTCAAAGGCATGTCCGAAAGTGTGGCCGAA
>CAYOYI010000512.1:0-2755 GCA_964408105.1 uncultured Chitinophagaceae bacterium
CCAATATCACAACTTGCAGAGAGCTGAGTTCCACCGTTACGCGATTAGCTTCTTCATTTCCGTTTTCCGTATCTTCTCCGCTTTGCCGGTAGCCGATAGCGCAGCATTCATTCATGATGCTTTCAATGTTTGCTAATCTCCCTTTCAATGCGGCTGACAAAGAATCAATCGTTCCTTGTTGTTCTTCGATGGTCGCCTGCTGAGCCTGCATCGCGCTGATCACGTAGGGCAATAACCCGATGTAATTCACTCCCTTGTAATCCATCTTTTCGGAGATGATCCTGCCTTTGTGGTCTTTGATCTCCGGCTGAACGAGCGTTCTCACCAGCTCCGGCAGCACCTGCTCCACGTCCTGCGCCACCAACCCGTGCTGAACGCCTTCCTCCAATGAGAGCGTCTTGTAATCTTCCGTGCGGTATTCGTATGATTTCGGCTGCAAAGCGTTGATGGCTGCCAGCGCATTTCGGTTGTCCATGCTGGCGATGTTGGTTTTCAGCTTTTGGTCAGAGGTCTCGTAGATCGCTCCGGTCACCTCGATGTCACCTGCGAAGTGTGCCGCCATGCTCGAATCCGAGCCTGATGCCGAAGCGAAGATGCCGAAGTTGATGCCCGTGCTGTCTTCCGCACCGAACAAGCCGCCCACGTTGAACCCGTCAGAGCCTGCGGCAAACGCGATCACGCCTGCGTTGATGGCGGTGTCGGCTTCTTCTTCCACGATGGCGAACACCCCTGTATTCGCTGAGCTTGAACTGTTGGCAATGGTCATCACGCCAACGCTTTTCCCTGCGGTGGGCAGTTGGGAAAAGGCTGCCACGCCCACGTTCACCGGCTCGTCTTCCGGGCCGGGCAGTTCTATTCCTTCTCCGGCCACACCGATCACGCCAATATTGGTGACGGTTGCATTTTGAGAAACGCCAATGACACCCGCGTGTGAAGTTGTGACGCTATCGGTGAAAGCATAAACGCCCGCCATGCCTCCGGTGAAGACGGCTCCCACCGTGTCGCCTTCGGCATGGATACCTGCCAGGCCGGTACCTCCATGCACAGTCAGCCGTGCTTCACCTAATTCATCGGTATCGGTAAGAGCTATGCCTACAAGCCCGTCTGAGTTTTCGTAAATCTGTGTGGCGCACAGTACATTATTGACTGCATCCCACTTTGGCACGTAGTTGCTGTCGGTAGGGGTGCATGCGCTGACTTTGGTGGTGTTCAGTTCGTTCACGCCTGCTGCCAGGAGTGGAATTAAGCCAGTATAGTTTAAGCCTTTGAAAGTAAAGGTATCCATCAACAATGTGCCGTTTGTATCAAATATCTCGGGCTGATGAATATCATGCACCAACCATGGAATAATACTATCAACTGCCTGAGAAATAAATCCGTATTGGCGAGTTGTATCGAAGTTCATATAAGGGAAACTGTCAGTTTTAAATACAAAAGATTTAGGCGTAAGCTGAGAAAGAATGTTAAGCGCACCTGTTAGATTCTCTATGCTGTCTTTTAAGTTTATGTCCGAAGGAAACACAGCCGTGTTAGCGATAATGTTTCCCTGAAAGTAACCGGAGTAACCTGATATTGATTTGGCATTAGCATACACCCCATAGTTAAAACTGCCTGATCCAAGGGCTTCAAAATATCCTCCATAGTTTCGTCCGCCACTTGTAGCTTGGCCGAGCACACCGATGTTCATGGGTGTTGGACGAGGAGGAACAACCGGTAAAGAAATCAGTGGCACTGTACCTCTGGTTCCTATGTTCAATAAACTTGAGTTATGCGCAATCCCGTAAACCCCCGTCCTTGGATTTGAGGTTATAGAGCCTCTTGTAGATACAAATGCTCCTACATTTTCTGTGCTATTCTGTACATGCAATTTGCCCTGAAGCGCATTGAAAACATCAATTCCTATCCTGCTGTTATTTTCCTCATACACAATGGTGTTACAAATTATGTCGCTGCCATCCCATTTGGTTAGATGATTTGCGTTCACCGCAGTTGTGCAGGACGTAACCGTGCCGCTGCCTACTGCATCATTCACCAGAATCACATCGCCATCAGAATTTACCGACAACACTTTCCCACTCGTATTTGGAACTATCGGATCAGTACCTGAATGTAAATCACGGAATCGCAATCCGCTTGCACCCACCACATTGTCGGCTACCTTTAACGTACCATTCAGCCCGGCATCAATCTCCAATTTTTTTTGCGGGCCGGTGCTTACCGAGATATCACCTGAAAGCCCGATGCCCACATTCACATCGTTATTACCAAGTATCATTTGATTACTACTCGGCACTATGCTGTTGGCGCCTATAGTTATTGCATTGGTGAGATTATAGGAATTAGAAGACACATTTCCGAAATCCTGCGCCCATGTCCTACAAAAACATTGTAGTCGCCACTATGAGAATATCTTCCTGCCCGTGTCCCTACAAATACATTGGAATCACTCTGCGTATAGTAGCCTGCACGCCCGCCCACAAACACATTGCCTGAACCATTAGTGCCATCGTGGCCGGCATGCGCCCCGACATAACAATTACCCTTGCCGCCAACATTAGAAAATCCTGCCTTCTTTCCATAGAAAGAATTGGAATATCCCGTTCTGTTACCCTTGCCCGCCTGGTAGCCGGTAAAAGTATTCCAGTGTCCGGATAACTGCTGGTTAACTCCTACATTTTGTTCTCCGGCCTCAAAGCCTATGAAAACATTGCTCACTCCCTGCGTATTATTACCCCCGGCATCCACGCCCACAAAT
>CAYOYI010000513.1:0-2731 GCA_964408105.1 uncultured Chitinophagaceae bacterium
GAATTACTTCAAAAAAAGTTACGACAAGACGCTCACTTTACTTAACCGGGTGGAGTTCTCAGACCCCAGCTACGAACTGAGCACTAAAACACTGTTACTGAAATCTTACTACGAATTAGGCGAGTACCAGGCTCTTTTCAACCATACTGATACCTTCAAATTATTCCTGAGGCGCAACAGAAAAATATCGGACTATCAGAAAACCATTTACAAAAACCTGATTCGCTACATAGGAAAGTTGTCGAAGTTCAAATCACTCCGGCAACGGGTTCCTCAAAAGCTGGTTGATGAAATAAAACGTTCAGCGGATATTGCAGATAAAACCTGGCTGATGAACAAGATCAGCTCTTCCATTTGATCGTGCAGCCAACGGCTTTGGTCAGATCTGGATTTGGTTTTTCTCCTTTCTCCAATGCCTGGATTGCATTTTCAACATACTTGATTTTATCCTTGCGTGCGCCTTCGGTGTCATCATCAATTGCCCCGATGTAAGCTACTTTGAGCTTGCCGTCAGCTTCTTTGTTCAAAAGAAAAACGTGAGGCGTTCTTGCAGCTCCGTAGGCTTTGGCGATCTCCTGTGTTTCGTCAACGAGATATGGGAAAGTGAATCCCTTATCCTTCGCGCGTTTTTTCATATTGTCAAAGGAATCATCAGGATATTTCACGGCATCATTCGGATTGATTGCGACAACGGGGTATCCTTTCTTCTTCGCCACTTTATCAAGCGCAACCAGACGGTCCTCATACTTTACGGCATAGGGACAGTGATTACACGTAAACACCACCACAAAACCTTTAGCATCGGTAAAATCAGCTAATGAAACCAAGTTGCCGTCAATATTTTTCAATTTGAAATCGGTGGCGTAATCGCCCACCTGGTAACCGGGATTTACAAATGAAGTGAATGTCATAGCAGTGAAAATTAAAAATGCAGATTGTAAGACTTTCATAAGTTACAGTTTTATTAATGGTTTAACAATGTTCTCTAATTCTTCGTAAGTGACTTGCTTTTCAAAAAATTTAGCCGTCTTTCCTCCGGCTTGCGTTACCATCGTGGCGGGAATTGCTCCGGACCAATTGGGATTCACCTTATCAATGAAATCGTTTTTGCCCTGTGTATCCAATAAGACCACTTTTGATTGAAGATTATTCTTCTGGATAAAGGGAATCACCTTTTTCTCATACTGGCTCTTAAAATCCAGGCTCACCAGGATTACGTTTACGCCATGCTTGCTGTATTCAGCATTCAGTTTTTCAAAGTGGGGTAATTCCTCAATACAAGGCTTGCACCAGGTTGCCCAAAAGTTGACTACGTTGACTGAATTATCGTCAGTTGGTTTCAGGTAATGCTCCAATTCACTGAACTGGATAATGGGTACGGTTTGCCCGTTTGCCTCCGGTTTCATAGCCAGGAGAAATATGGATAGTATAAATGCACTTGTCTTCGTCTTAATTAAAGTCATCATCATTGAATTCATCTTCCTTATCAAAATCAGTTGCTCTACTTGTAAAAACTGCATTCAGCACATCCTTGAACTGGATACCCGATTCCAGCATGTTTTTACTGAGCAATGAATATTCAGCTAAGCCATGCAACACAAATTCCATGAGAAAAAGTTTCTCATCGCCTTTAACATTGGGATAAAATTTGTTAACGACCTCTTCAAGTCCCGCGATCTTCTTCAATTCAGAAGCATATTGTTTGTTGGAGGTATCCATTAATAAATCTGCCGAGTTGCCTGTGCCAAACCAGTCGGTGACTTTTCGGTAAATGGAATCCTGTTTTTGCTTTTTCAGCTTTCCGGGATCTGGAAATAATTGAGAAAATTGTGTGCGAATAGCTTTACCGATAAGATTCTGCGCCACGATCATCGGCCCTTCCTGTTCACCTTCGTAAACTAACTCAATCTTCCCTGTTATTGCCGGGATCACTCCCCAGAAATCACTCATTCTCACGAAGGTTTCTGTTTCATTATTAACAAGAGCCCTTCGCTCAGCAGCGCTGATAAGATTTTCAAATGATGAAATAGTTAACCGGGCAGACACGCCACTCTTTGAATCCACGTATTCGCTTTTGCGTGCTTCGACTGCGATTTGCTCATTAAGGTTTAAAATCAAATCGTTGTAATGCACGGTTGCCTTCTGCGACTCATGTGAGCGCGCTTCCTGCATTGTGATCTTCTTTGAAGTTTCGATATCCTTCGGATAATGTGTCAGGATTTGGCTTTCGATGCGGTCTTTTAACGGAGTGACGATCGAACCGCGGTTCGTGTAATCTTCGGGATTTGCGGTGAACACAAATTGAATATCCAAAGGCAAACGCAGCTTGAAACCACGGATCTGTATGTCCCCTTCTTGAAGAATATTGAATAAAGAAACCTGAATTCGCGGCTGCAAGTCTGGTAATTCGTTAATTACGAAAATGCATCTATTGGAACGCGGTACCAATCCGAAATGAATCACGCGTTCATCGGAGTAGGAAAGCTTGAGATTGGCCGCACGAATCGGGTCAACATCTCCGATCAGGTCAGCAACTGACACATCAGGCGTTGCAAGTTTTTCCGCATAGCGTTTTGAGCGATGCAGCCAGGCGATTGGGGTGTCATCACTTTTTTCTTTAACAATATCGTGACCGAACCTGGAAATTGGATTAAACGGATCATCATTCAGCTCAGAACCTTCGATAACCGGAACATACTCATCCAGCAACTCGGTCATTTGCCGGGCGATG
>CAYOYI010000514.1:0-2719 GCA_964408105.1 uncultured Chitinophagaceae bacterium
TTCGGTTAATTGGGTTGTTGTTTCGGGTTCATTCATTGCAGATTCTGCGTACAAGTATATAATTATCGGTAATTTTTTTCTGGACGAGCAAACAGATTCAATCGTAAAGTTTGGAACAGGTAACATTTGCAACGCATACTATTACATAGACGATGTTTGTGTTTCTGTGGACTCATCGGAATGTGATTTAAATGTACCCCTTGGCGCTGCCGTACCTGATGAAATATTTCCTATAAATATTTACCCTAATCCAGCCAGTAAAATAATTAATTTCTCAATCCACGTTAATCAGCAGATCAGGTGTTCATTGCTCACTCTTGCAGGAGAACTGGTTAAAACAACTATGGGAATTAGGAAACAAAGGATAGATGTGTCGGAACTGCCTTCTGGCATGTACTTTCTTGAAATCAATTATGAAAATCGAAGCCATTTTTTAAAACAAATCATTATTCACTAACCAAAACCCATGTCATGAAGCCTCAAATACTTTTTAAAGGTTTAATTACTGGATGGAGTATAGCCCTTTCATTTTCCAGTTTATCTGCGCAGGATACGTGGAGCACCATCGGCAACAATGCCGATAGCACTGATTTCATCGGAACAATAAATGCAGAACCGCTTCGCATTAAAACGGATAGCGTAGATCGTATTATTATTGGAGTGAATGATAGTATAATATTTAAAGGTATCGCTATTTTCGACAGTATAAGTAGCCCGAACGGATTTCTGAAAGTTGATAGCATTCGAGTTCGTTCAATACACGTTGGAGATAGCTCTATTATGATAGGAACTGCTACGGTCGGTTCTCCATCAAATGTCATTTCTACTACAGGTACAGGAGGTCAAGCCACCTTAGAAATCAAGCCGGGTAACGGGGTGGCGGTTTTTGCAAATAACACGAGTTACACAGAAGCTCGAGTTGGTATCGCTGTCCCAGTTCCACAAAGTCAATTGCACATATTTGGCAACAATATCAACAATGACCCTGGTCCATCCTATGCTCAATTTTGTAATCAAAGAACGCAATTTAATTCGCAGGCTCAAGGCCTTTTAGTCGGTATAGATGCTGATGGTAATGCCATTTTTAATAATCAGTATTTTGACAACCTTAGGGGCAATATGAATTTTTTTACACAGGGAGTGCAGCGGATGACAATAATAGGAACAGTAACTTCAAATGTTGGTTTTGTTGGCATCAACACACCCAGCCCTGCACAAAGGCTTGACGTAAATGGAAAAGTAGTTATTCAGGATGTGACATCAGATAATAATGTTACGAAAGTTCTCGTATGGGATCAAAATGAAAATAATGGACTAATACAATACCGAGAAATAAGCGATTTCGGTGGAGGCGATGTCTTAGCTTGTGGCTCGATTTCATCTTCTGATAATAATTATCTAACAAAATGGAGTGATGGAGCATCAAAAACCGTTTGTGTCAGTCAGGTTTTTGATAATGGAACGCGAGTGGGAATTGGTACAACATTTCCAGGTTCTAAACTGCACGTAATAAATAACACCACTCCAACCTTCGTAAACATTGCCATGAGCGGGATAAACACTGCCGGAAGCGGAATTTTCAGTTACGGAGTAGAAGGCAGTTCTCCTGCAAATTCATCAACATTAAATGTCGGAGTTTCGGGCGGGCAAAATGCAAATAGTAATTCATGGAATGTTGGGGTAAGAGGCTGGGCGCGAGGTGCTAATGGTGTGAATATTGGAGGTTCTTTTGAAGCCAACGAATGTCCTCCCAGTGGTTTAAATATTGGTGTTTATGCAAGTGCTACCTGGGATCATGAGTGGGCACCAGGTATTTGCGCTCCTGGTATCGCAGGGTATTTTAATGGAACGGTGTTTGCCATGGCTTATATGCCTATCACTTCGGACACAATGTTTAAGGACAGCATTCAGGATATTGATAATGCGCTTCAAACTCTTTCAAAAATTCAACCTAAAAATTTTACGTTTAAAAAAGCTGACTACCCTCACTTAAATCTTGCAGTCGGTCGCCACTACGGCCTTCTCGCACAACAGATTGATACTATTTCAGAACTACTTCCAGGAATAGTAGAAACAATCACACAACCTGAAATTCTTGATTCAGCCGGTAATACATTGATGGAAGAATTAGACTTCAAAGCGGTCAGTTATACAGAATTAGTGCCGTTGGTAATTTCGGGTATCCAAGAATTAAATGAAAGTAAGGTTTCATCATGCGCCCCCACCGACAGCAACTACGTTCCCAAGTGGGATGCAGTGAATAATGTGCTATGCGCTACCGGAATCTATGAAAACTCAATCGGGCTTGTGGGCATAGGAATTACCGATATGGATAGCCTGGAGGTAGCACGGCTGACGGTAAGCGGAGGTGATGGCTTGATGGGTATCATAGCCGAAGGTGATACCATAGGAGGCGCTTTCATTGGAAACCGGGTTGGTGTTATGGGTTACACTGACACCGTTACCAATATTGGCGTTATCGGCAGTGCAGGCGGAGTTGAATTGCCCGGCCCTGAAGATGAGCCGATGAACGTAGGCGTTGCGGCCTTCTCAGGGATTCCAACCGAAGGTAAAAGCATTGGAATAAGCGCGAGGGCATTCAGCTCCACTTCATTCAATGTGGGTGCATACATTGGAGCCGAAGAAGATGAAGTTGCCGACACTGCCATCAATGCAGGTATCATCGCCTTTGCCGGAGGCTCTGACGCGTTCAATGTAG
>CAYOYI010000515.1:0-2705 GCA_964408105.1 uncultured Chitinophagaceae bacterium
TCGTTTTGCTTCAAGGTTGCAGAGAGGAAGAATGTCCGTGTGATTCGGGATTATTCCTTCCAATTACTTTTTATAGAGTTGATGATTGTTATTGGTTAAGATTAGATTCAAGTTGAAATATAATGGACTCGGTGTGGGTAGAGTTTGAGCCTCGTACGGAGGATATATCATGTAAAGGAAGTGATTGGGCTTCATTAAAGGAACAATTCCCCCGTGTTCTAAATACAAAAGACTATAAATACATTTTATCAAGTCCAAGTCTCAGTGTAAGAGACTCTTTTTCAAATTTTGTAGTGGAAAGGGTAGATGATTGCTCTGAAGAGTATGTTCAGTTTGAGTTTAATGGAAAGACTGTCACAAAGGATGATTTCCCGATTCACATACGATAAAGGCAGCTGGTTTTTCAGGAATCAGGAATAAACTTCCTTCCTGCAAGCCTTCAACGTGTTTCCAAGCAAGGCCGTAACCGTCATCGGGCCGACACCTCCGGGAACGGGGGTAATATAGCTGCACTTAGAGGCGACCTCATCAAACTTCACATCGCCCTTAATAGAATAGCCTGATTTTTTGGTGCTGTCAGGGACACGCGTTATCCCAACATCAATCACAACGGCACCTTCTTTCACCATTGAGGCAGTTACAAATTCTGGCTTACCGAGTGCAGCGATAAGAATATCGGCTTTCGATGTGAATGATGCGATGTCCTTTGTCCTGCTATGGCAAAGTGTTACGGTGCAATTACCAGGAACCGCATTTCTCGAAAGCAGAATGCTCATGGGGGTTCCAACAATGTTGCTTCTTCCAACAACCACGCAATGTTTCCCAGAAGTTTCGATGTTGTATTTCTCAAGCAATTTCATGATACCAAACGGTGTAGCTGAAATGTAGGCAGACTGTCCCAAAACCATTCTCCCGACATTCACCGGATGGAAACCGTCCACATCCTTTTCAGGCTTAATGGCGAGGGTAACTTTGGTTTCGTCAATATGTTTTGGCAGCGGCATCTGAACTATGAAGCCATCAATATCGCTGTCGTTATTCAAGTCATCAACCACCTGGAGCAGTTCTTTTTCAGTGATAGGGTCAGGCTTTCTTACGAGCGTTGATTTAAAGCCAACGTATTCGCAGGATTTCACTTTACTCGCAACGTAAGTTTCGCTTGCGCCATCATTTCCAACTAACACTGCGGCAAGATGGGGTATTTTGCCCCCTTTAGCTTTTATCTGTTCAACTTCCTTCTTTATCTGCTCTTTGATCTCTGCTGAGGTCTGCTTGCCGTCAATTAAAGTCATCTTAGTCATTCAATTTAAGAACCGCCAAAAACGCCTGCTGAGGCACTTCCACTTTTCCGATCTGGCGCATCTTTTTCTTTCCCTTTTTCTGCTTTTCAAGGAGCTTCCTTTTACGTGTAATATCACCACCATAGCATTTTGCCGTTACATCTTTACGCATGGCGCTAATGGTTTCGCGCGCAATGATCTTGGCACCAATAGCAGCCTGTATCGCAATGATGAATTGCTGTCGTGGGAGAAGTTCTTTCAGCTTTTCGCACAGACGCCTGCCGAAATCATAGGCCTTTTCCCGGTGGATGAGCGATGAAAGCGCATCTACATTTTCACCGTTGAGTTTTATATCCAGCTTTATCAAATCTCCCTCGCGATAACCTATTGGGTGATAGTCAAATGAGGCGTATCCCCGTGAAATAGATTTAAGCCGGTCATAGAAGTCAAACACGATTTCCGCGAGCGGCATTTCAAAGGTGAGTTCAACGCGTGAAGGGGTCAGGTAAACCTGGTTTTTCAGAATACCTCTTTTATCAAGGCAAAGCTTCATGATGCTGCCTAAATATTCAGGCTTGGTGATCACCTGCGCGTTGATCCACGGCTCTTCAATGGATTGCAACAATTCCGGGGGAGGCATATCTGCCGGATTGTTCATCAGCATTTTTTCGCCTTTATTATTGTAGGCATAATACGATACGTTGGGCACCGTGCATATCACCGACATGTTGAATTCCCTGTCGAGCCTTTCCTGAACGATGTCAAGGTGAAGCATTCCCAGAAACCCGCAGCGGAAACCGAAACCCAGTGCAGCCGATGATTCCGGCTCAAAGGTCAGTGAAGCGTCATTAAGCTGCAGCTTTTCAAGCGAATCACGCAGCTCTTCATAGTCATCTGTATCAATAGGGTAAACACCCGCAAATACCATCGGTTTTACATCCTCAAAACCTTTTATCGCGGCAACACAAGGGTTATCAAACTGGGTTATCGTATCACCAACTTTTATTTCACGTGAAGTTTTAATGCCGGTAATAATATATCCCACGTTCCCGGCTGATAGTTCTTCCTTCGGGATATAATCGAGCTTCAGCACACCAATCTCATCCGCCCCGTAGTCTTTGCCCGTATTAACAAACTTCACATGGTCGCCCTTTTTCATCCTGCCGTTGAAAATGCGGAAGTAGGCAATTACCCCACGAAACGAATTGAACATCGAATCGAAGATGAGCGCCTGCAGCGGTTGTTCAGGATCGCCTTTCGGTGGCGGCACACGGTTAATGATGGCCTCCAATATCTGGTCAACGCCTTGTCCCGTTTTACCGCTTGCATGAATAATGTCCGAAACGGGACACCCGATGAGGTCTTTTATCTGCTCCTGCGTTTCCTCGATCATTGCCCCATCCATGTCAATCTTATTGAGCACAG
>CAYOYI010000516.1:0-2695 GCA_964408105.1 uncultured Chitinophagaceae bacterium
TATTCCAATTTGTACCGCCATTCGTGGTCTTTATTACCAATCCTGAATTTCCGACACAATAACCGATATTGCTATCGAGAAAGAATACTTTACTCATATGTGATGATGAACCTGAGGTTTGACCCGTCCACGTTGTTCCGGAATTTGTAGTTTTCCTCATAGTTCCATTCGTTCCACATGTCCAACCAAAATTCTGATCGATAAAGAAGATGTCCAATAAACTCTCAGTAGTTCCACTTGATTGGTTCTGCCAGGAAGTTCCACTGTCCGTAGTGCGTTGAATGGAACTGCTGAAAATAATCCAACCATATGTTGTGGAGGGAAATGAAATGCCGCTTATTGTAGGACTGAAATCCGGTGTTGCAGTTCTTACAAATTGCCAGGTTTTACCTTGGTTGGTTGATCGAATGATATTACCGTAATCTCCTGCTGCCCAATAATCATTACCATTGGGCGTTGCAATTTCACTAAACCCGCCGAGTACTTCTGAAGATTGTATCGTCCAGGAACTTCCTCCATTTGTCGTTTTTAGAATTCCATCCCAACTTCCAACCCAGCCAATTTCCGATGATACAAAATAAAGTTTTTTCAATTCACCGCGAGTCATGTTTGTATAACTTTGCCAACTGCTTCCCCCGTTTGTTGTTCTCATAAAAATACTCGAGGGTGAACTGTTTCCTCCGCCGATAAATCCATTGTTCAAATCAACAAACTGGACATCGTTGTATGTATAGCCTGAAGTTACCCACGATCCGTTCCAATTTATTCCACTATCCGTGGTCTTCAGTATAGTTTGATTTGCTCCAACGATCCAAGCAGTAGTGTTGTTCACAATACTTACAGCATAGAGTACATTGGTCGTTGGAGACGACTGTTGCGTCCAGTTTGACCCGCCATTCGAGGTATAGAAAATAATTCCGCTATTTCCCAATGCCCAACCAACATTTCTATTTAAAAACTTAATGTGATATAGCCAGCCTCCTGGTGGGGCTCCATGTTGTTGAGTCCAAGAAACACCGCCATCCGTAGTTGCAAAAATCCTTGTATCAAAACCCGCTACCCAACCATACAATGAATCAACAAAACACAATGTATTAAGTTGGGCGCCAACGTATGAACCTATCCAGTTTGCACCGCCATTTGTCGTCCGATAAACAGAGTCGGAGCTTCTATACCATCCATGTTGTTCATCCACAAAATCAAATGGTCCGCCACCGGGATATTTCAACCAGGTATTACCACCATCGGTGGTTTTTCTGAGTCCGTCTGGATTGGAAAAACCAACATTTGCATTCACAAATTTTAGACTTGTGAGGAAGTCTCCATCGAGCGGTGGGACATAATCGGGCAGGACCCATTGACCCACTTGTTGTGAATACACGTTTGCAGAATTGAGTAGAAATAATACTATTAGATATTTCACACTGATTCTTGCACAATATTTTTTCAAATAATCCACAATCTGATATTGAATAGATCGAAACACTGTATCGTGATCCACTTTGATGAACATGATCATGTTTTTAATTTTTTCTGTGATTCGATTCTTAATACTCGTAATTATTCTTTTCATTTCACCACCACCTTCCCATCAACATATTCCCTAATCGGGACAATGGTATTTTTTGTGTTGCGGTATTTAGTACTGTCTCGAATAAAAGTAACAGGCGATTCGCCATCTGTGCCAAACGCGGTGCAGTTGAGTATGAAAAGTGTATCGCTGCCGGTGAGACCTTTTGCAGGTGTTCCCCCTAAGATTGCCAGATCGACTCTTGCTTTGCCGTTTATATTGTCAATTGACCAATACGGTTGAAGCGTGATGCCGGAGTATTTTACCAGGTTGCCGGTTGTGATGGAATTGATTCTGAGCATCGATGGGTTAAACGTGATGACACTGCTGAATCCCATAAGACTGTCCACCTCTTCTGCTTTAATGTAATATTGAAATGAGCTGTTTCTGAGCACCTGTTTTTTTCTTTTCAGAAACATCACCGACTGTCCTTGCACCGCATTCACCGAAAATGTAAATGAAGGAGGCTGGAGTTCCAGACTGCCGTTTTTGTGCTGCGCACGAATGGTAACAGTATGTTTTCCTTCATCAAGGTCGGTCACGATTGCTTCTTTTTGTGTAATCAGACTGCTCCACTCTTCATCATCAAGCTTATACCGAACTCCGACAACATCTCTTGTCACCTGCCAACGAACCGTGACACTTGATGTTTGTATTTCAATATCGGATGGTGGAATAAGAAGCAACGTTGTTGCGGCCGGTGTAAATGCCGTGCTGGTGGAATCGATGATGTTGACGATGGTATCAGGTCCTTTTTCTTTGGTACACCCGAAAAACAACAGCGCTGCCGACACAATGGTCAGCAGCTTGTGCGAAGGTACTTTCATGGCAGTCCTTATTTAGAAGCGTATCAATGCAGTGATTGACGGCGGTGAATCGATGTGCCCCCTGTGAAAGCTGATGGTGATATCATCAGTGTATGTCGGTTCAAAAATGAAAACATCCAGCAGATTGATGATGTAGACGGCTGCTGCACCGGCTGCTGCGTAATTTCTGAGGTCCCGTGCATTATTTTTTGATGTTTCTGCAGCCCGCAAATCCAATTTTCGTTGCGGTATTGCGGCCGGATTTGTTTCATTGATATAGGCATCAGCATATGTGTTAAAATTATCCACGCGTTCGTTC
>CAYOYI010000517.1:0-2685 GCA_964408105.1 uncultured Chitinophagaceae bacterium
TACCACTTCATTGCCATTTCGAACGAGCGCAGCGAGAGAGAAATCTTTTCAGAAGCTCAGGTGCTGATGTGCTTCGCTTTTTCCCGCTGATTATTATCACTCGGTATTTGCTGAAATAGTAACTTCTTTGCAAAGAAGTTTAATTTACATGAAATGTATGAGCCTTTTTAAATACTTCTTTTTCTTCCCGCTGGTGCTGATTGCTGCCTGCTCCGGTGGCGAAAAAGAATTTCAAGTGGTGAGAAAAGACCTGGTGCAGGCGGTTTATGCCTCAGGTGAAGTGCTGCCGCTGCATTATTATGAAGTGACTGCCAAAGCACCCGGAACCATTGATTCCATCTTTGTAACGGCAGGACAAATAGTGAAGACCGGTGATACCCTGCTCCGTATCCAGAACCCAACCAGTGAGCTGAGCTTGCGCAGCGCAGAAAATCTATATGAATTGGCCAAGAAGAATGCCTCATCGGAATCAGAAATATTGAAGCAGGTGGAGCAGCTGGTAAATTCTGCGATGGAAACGATGTTGTTTGACTCAGTGAACTATGAGCGTTACAAAAGGCTGAATGAAAAAAACATAGGTTCTAAAAATGATTTTGACCAAGCGGTTTTAAAATTCAAGACTTCCCGCTACAACTACCTCATTGTAAAGAATCAACTTGATGAAACGAAGGAGAGGCTGCAGATAGAGCTGAAAAACGCTTTAAATAATTATCTCTCGCAAAAAAGCCTTGCCGGGGATTATGTAATGTTATCTGCAATAACAGGAAAAGTCTACAATATCATTCCAAAGCCAGGTGAAATCGTAAACAGCAACACAGCCATTATAGAGATCGGGGCATTGGATGATTTTGAGGTTGAGCTGCAGGTTGACGAATCAGACATCATTCTCATTCATGAAGGACAGCATGTGGTTTACACCCTCGATGCGCTGGAGGATACTTTCTTTACGGGCACGGTCAGGAAAATTTATCCTAAAGTGAATACGATTGATAAAACGGCTAAGGTGACGGCCTCTGTGGATCCGATGAATTATAGCTTGTATCCCGGCATGTCGCTGGAAGCCAACATTGTAATTCTTGAGAAAAAAAATATCCTCGCCATACCAGCAGAATTTTTAGATAATGACGGTAACGTAATGGTGAAGTCGGGAGGGAAAAATGAAACCCGGAAAATAAAAACAGGCATCCGCGATCTGGAATATGTAGAAGTGATTTCCGGTCTGAACGAAAACGACCGCATCATTAAACCCTGACTCATGCGCCAGTCTCCGATTTTAAAAATTGTGGCGGCACATCTTACCGGAAGAAAGCGCCAGAGCATCGTATCCATGCTGGGCGTCACCTTCGGAATCACGATTTTTATTTTTCAGGCAGGCATGATCTCTGGCTTTCAAACGGAATTCATCGAAACAGTAATCAACATCACCCCGCATGTTCATGTCTACAACGAAAAGAAAAAAAGTGAAAGTCCGATCATCTCCAGAGCGTACGCTACAGGAAACTATTGGTTCTCCGTCAGGAATCAAAAAGAAAAGCAGGATAAGGACAGGATTAAGAATGGATTGCAAATTGCGGGAATTATTGAGCAACTTGACGGGATAGAAGGTGTTTCACCTTCGCTGAGTACACAAGCGATTTTCAAGCTGGGTATTTCGGATGTTTCAGGTGTAGTTAATGGCGTCAATATTCTTAAGGAAAATCAGCTTTTCAACATTGAAAAAAATATGCTGCAAGGCTCCGTCATCCGCCTCGAAACAGTAAACAACGGAATCATCATTGGTTCAGGCCTCGCTAAATCAATTGGGGCCAAGCTCAACGACAACATCAACGTGGTATCACCAAAAGGGGTATCTCTCACTATGAAAGTCGTAGGCATCAACCAGTCCCGGCTAAAAGAACTCGATGATAAGCGAGCATTCGTGAGCTTGCACAACGCCCAGAAGCTGCTGAGAGTTAACGGCAGTTATATTACCGACATCAATATTAAAGTAAAAGAGATTGATGAGGCCACAGTTGTTGCCGATGAATTAGAAAGAAGGTTTGGTTATAAAGCAGAGGACTGGAAAGAAGTGAACGCTCCTACCTTTAATGTATTCAGAATACAAAAGGTGGTGACTTACCTGGTGATAGCTTCCATCATGCTTGTTTCCGGCTTTGGCATTTTCAACATACTTACCATGATGATCTACGAAAAAATGACGGACATCGCTATCCTCAAAGCTATTGGTTATACCAATGGTGACATTCGGCTTATCTTCCTCATGGAATCGCTCATTATAGGATTTACCGGTGGATTGCTTGGTTTGTTGTTCGGATTTGTGCTTTCATTCATCGTTTCCAGCATACCCATTCTTGAAGGCGGGTTCATCAACACCCGATACCTGAAGATCAATTTCGATGCGTTATTTTATTTAACCGCTTTTATATTCGGACTTATCACCACCGGTATAGCGGGTTTGCTTCCTGCGAGAAAGGCGGCAAAAGTAGATCCGATAAATATCATCAGGGGACAATGAAGGCCGATCAAAAAATTCTGGAAACTCAAAGCCTCAATAAGTATTTCATGGAACCCGTGAAGTTTCATGTACTGAAGGATATCAATATCGTTGTTAATGCCGGAGAGTTTGTTTCCATCGTTGGCGCATCAGGAAGCGGAAAGTCAACCTTGTTGTATGCCATCTCCACG
>CAYOYI010000518.1:0-2678 GCA_964408105.1 uncultured Chitinophagaceae bacterium
CCCGCCAATCGCCAATGGGGTCAGGGTGAGGCCGGATACTCCACAAAGTTTCTTTCCGTTTCGTAAAGTTTTATCTGGATATTGTACTTCTTATCCAACCGTTTTCTTATCAGATCGTAAATCACAACGGCAATGTTCTCAACCGTGGGAATTAAATCCTTGAACTCCGGGACATCGAGATTAAGATTGGAATGATCAAACCGATCAATCACTTCTTCACTGATAATGTCTTTCAAAATTTTCAGGTCAATGACATAACCCGTTTCAGGATCAATTTCCCCCGTCACCCTTACAATCAGCTCATAGTTGTGTCCATGGAAGTTGGGATTGTTACATAACCCGAATACCTCCTGGTTTTTTTCGAAGCTCCAGCTTTTGTTGTAAAGGCGATGCGCAGCATTAAAACGCGCTTTCCGGAAAACAGACATCCTCATGGTGTGCGGTTTACATGGCAAATCTCGTAATTTCAAGCGCAGATTTGTTGATCGGTTAATTGGTTATCCGTTAATCAATTGAACGGCTTTACCAATTAACTAATCAACGGATAACCAACAACAAACATGCAGTTCAAAGACGTCATCGGGCAGGAAAATCTGAAGCAAAAGCTCATGGCTGATGTGCGCAATAACTCGGTGAGCCATGCGCAGCTTTTCTTAGGGCCTCTTGGTCATGGCGCGCTTCCGCTGGCACTTGCTTTCAGCCAGTACTTGAATTGCGAATCTCCCGGTGAAAATGATTCCTGCGGAGTTTGTCCTTCGTGCAACAAAGCACAGAAATTAATTCATCCTGATATTCATTTTTCATTTCCATTCCCTCGGGTTGATAAGAAGGAGCGGTGCGATGAGTTTATAAAAGACTGGCGCGAAGCCCTGCTTGCAAATGCTTATCATGATCTGCACAGTTGGATGGCAAGGTTTGATGCCGAGAACAAGCAGCCGAACATCACAATTAAAGAATGCCATGACATCATTCATAAATTAAGCCTCAAGGCCTTCGAATCTTCGTACAAAGTTGTGATCCTGTGGTTAGCGGAGTATCTCGGAAAAGAAGGGAACACGCTGCTTAAAATAATTGAAGAACCACCGGATAGAACGGTGTTCATTTTAATTGCCGAGAATTCCGACATGATCCTCCCAACGGTCTTGTCAAGAACGCAGATCCTGAAAATCCCGCACATCGCGCATGATGTGCTTGCTTCCGTTTTACAGGAACGCTATGGAAAAGGTGAAGAAGAGGCCTATCGTCTGGCAAATATTTCCAATGGCGATTTCATTGAAGCTTCTCGCCAGATCGAACACGCGTTCGGAGAATTGGAACAACTGTTCACCCAATGGATGGGATTATGCCTGCCGGGAACCTATCCCGGAAAATCTCTGGAAGTCTTTAACTGGATCGAAAACTTCGCTACCATCGGACGGGAGAACCAGAAAAGTTTTTTAAAATACATGATGCACTTTTTAAGGGAAGCGCTGAATTCGCAGGTTACCGGGAATGATTCACGGGTATTAACAGAAGCAGAAATTAAACTTTGCGAACGTCTTTTTAAAGCAGCTGACTACAACACCTTTTCGGAGTTATACACCCTTGCCAACGAAACTCACTTTCATGCCGAGAGGAATGCTCATCCGAAAATATTGATGATGAGTTTCTCGCTCAGGGTGGCAAGCCTGTTAAGACAGAATCAAGTAACTTTAGCCTGACCTAAAAGGCCGGGGTATTTCTATTCCGGTGAATCAAAACAGACACTATGAGCTGCAACGGATGTTCGATAAACAGCGGGCTGCCAAAAGGATGCAGAAACAATGGGAACTGCCAGACCGGAACCTGCAACAAGCTGAATACTTATGACTGGCTTGCCGACATGCCCATCGCCTTCGGTGTGGATGACTACCGCTACTATGAAATAAGCTTTAAGAATGGAAGCCGCAAGGCTTTTTTCAAAAATGAAAAAAATGTTCCTGTGGAAACAGGTGACATTGTGGTAGTAGAATCCGGGATGGGAAGCGATGTCGGAGAGGTAACCCTTTCAGGAGAGCTGGTGAAGGTGCAGATGAAAAAGAAAAACGTAAAAGACAAATCAGAGATCAGAAATATCCTGGGTAAAGCGGGCGAAAAGGATATTGAAAACCTGAAAGAAGTTAGAAGCCAGGAGCACAGCACAATGGTGCGAGCTCGCGCAATTGCCCGCAGCATGAGGCTCAACATGAAGATCACTGATGTAGAAATTCAGACTGATAGAAAGAAAGCAACTTTTTATTACACCGCTGAAGAGCGCGTTGACTTCCGTGAGCTGATAAAAGTTTATGCGAAAGAATTCAAGCTGAAAGTGGAGATGCGGCAGATTGGCGCACGTCAGGAAGCCGGAAGGATTGGAGGCATTGGCGATTGTGGAAGGGAATTGTGCTGCTCGACATGGCTTACAGATTTTAAATCGGTTTCAACCACCGCAGCGCGATATCAAAACCTTTCCATCAATCTGGATAAATTATCGGGGCAATGTGGACGGCTGAAATGTTGCCTCAACTACGAGTTGGATACTTACCTTGATGCGTTAGAGGAATTTCCGAAAAATGCAGAACGCCTTGAAACTGTTAAGGGCACCGCGTTCCTTCAGAAAACAGACATTTTAAAACGGCTAATGTTCTTTACGTTTAAGGAAGATTCAAAATTTTACCCGG
>CAYOYI010000519.1:0-2654 GCA_964408105.1 uncultured Chitinophagaceae bacterium
GAACAGGAAGACTTACCTTGGCAGTAGAGCCATCAGCAATTTCTACTTTGCTCCCGTTGTCATCTGTAAGCTCGACAGCCACCATCCCATAAGATGTAAGCCCGCTGCTGTTTCCATCCTGAACGCCTAAGAGGTTGCCCGGCATTTCTTCGGTAAAAAACTCGCTTTCAGGATTAATGTAATTAAGTGCTACACTTACCTGACCGTTATAGGGAGTACCGTTCTTAATAAAACTCCCACTATTAAAGGCAATGCTCACTCCTTCGCCCTGAACATTTCCTCCACTGGCACCTGCAACGCTGCCAATATTGTTTTTCGCAAGTAGCCTGATATTCACTACGTTGATGCCTTGTGTAGGTAGGAAACTTCGGGAACCTTTGAAGTATCCCGGCTGGCTTACATAAACATAACCCAAGTTTTCGTAAACGCTCACGCTGCCGAGGTAAAATGCACCGTTGTTATCAGTAGTTGTATTGGAATTTCCTACGGTAACGATAGCACCGGAAATAGGGTTTCCGCTTTCGTCTAAAATCTGTCCCGCAACATCTGTTTGTATTTGGGCTCCCCAATCTACAGATTTATTGTCTGGTGAGGATTCATCCTTGTTGCAACTGCTTGTTAAACAAAGAGCAATTGCCAGAAGGATGCAAAATGAATTGTTGCCCATGGTTAAATGGTATTATTGAACTCTAATGTAGTATATTAATCCCAATTCTCCTTTTCCCGCGAGTGTAAGCTATCAAGGATAGCATCCGGCAAAAACTTGAATTACATAAGGGTAAAACTTTGGTAATAACTATGACTTGGGGCAACGGTATTTTGATTTTTGAGGAAATTTTCTTAACTTCAACTATAACGTTCTTTTTAATTTGAATTACCTAAATCCAGAGATGCGGGTTCGAGCCCTGCATCCCCTTCTTATTCAAAATTTTACCACGGGGGATTAGCTCAACGGGATAGAGCCTGGAATACCACAATAGAAAAGGGGGCTTCATTTAGCAGCCCCCTTTTCAATTTTTAGTTCCTTTCCCCACGCTCCCGTAAGCATGTTGCTTGGCGGGTAAACTTTATCGCGCCTGCGGCTCGTAAAGCCGGAGGCTTAAAGTTGCTTAACCTGCAAGGCGCAACCTTGCAGGAACATAAGGGAATGTTGAGAATAGAAAAGCTTAAACTTGATTCATGAAAACGGTCACGCTGAAAGTTCCGGAGGGTGTAGAACTGAATCAGGACGAGATTGCATTATTCCTCGCGGCCAAGCTTTACGAATCAGGAAAACTTACCCTCGGTCAATCTTCGGAATTAGCAGGGCTTTCCAAAACGGCCTTCGCAGAAATTCTTGGCAGATATGGCGTATCGCTGTTCAATTATCCTGCAAGCGACATAAAGCGTGACGCGGCCCGCATTTAAAATGCGTAACCCCCGCCAATGAAACTTTACATCCTTGAAGGCGTTTCTTATCTTTAAGAAAATTTAAAAGCGATGGACGATGAAAAGAAATTAGCGGATGTGATGCTGGAGGTTCTGGCCGAAATTCACGAAATGCGGAAAGGCGTTGACACTACAAACAACCGCATTGAAAAAGTGGAAAATGTCACAAGTACGCGCTTGGAGAAATTGGAAAAACAAATGATGCTCAATAGCAAGGCTATCGGTGAACTTCGGTTGAGCGTTATGTAGGTTGCCGAGAGAGATAGCCAATTCAAAGACTATGACCGCAGGATAAGAAAGGTGGAATTGGCTTTTGGCAAAGAATAAATTACTTTGAGTTTCAGATGCCTTCTCCCAAAGCCTGTAGCAAGCCAATAAAGCCGGTTACGCGGACAGGATACTATGTTCCCCAAACATACCCCCAACCAATTATTTTTCCATACCGATATTTTTCTGAACATTTGTGCTCATTTCAGCGAAATGCAGAAACTCCACATCATCAAAATTGGCGGCAATGTCATTGACAGCCCTTCATCGCTGGAAAAATTTCTTTCAGATTTTGCAGCTATCAGCGGTAGAAAGATTCTCGTGCATGGCGGTGGCAAAGCTGCAACAGAGGTAGCAGGCAAGCTGGGCATTCCGCAGAAGATGGTAAACGGCAGGCGTATCACGGATGCGGAAACTTTGAAGGTGATCACGATGGTGTACGCAGGTTTACTGAATAAGCAGATCGTGGCGTTACTGCAAAAATCGGAGTGTAATGCTATTGGGCTTTCCGGAGCAGATTTAAACAGCATCAGGGCAGTGAAACGCAATCACCCGGAGATTGATTTTGGTTATGCCGGAGATATTGTTCCGAATGGAATCAATGTGGAAATGATCGGTCGGCTGGTAGAGGATGGAATGGTTCCTGTCTTTAGTCCGGTGACACATGACGGAAAAGGACAGTTGCTGAACACCAATGCCGATACAATTGCCTCATCTATTGCGGTGGCGCTCTCAAAAAAGTATGAAACGGTTTTGAATTTTTGCTTCGAGAAAAAGGGCGTTTTGAAGAATATTGACGATGATAATTCTTTGATCGAAAAAATTTCCGAGCCTGAATATCAAGCTCTCAAAACGGATGGCATAATTTCAAACGGCATGATCCCCAAGCTGGATAATGCCTTTAATGCCATTAAGCAGGGTGTCATCTGCGTGACCATTGGAAAAGCCGATAACCTTTT
>CAYOYI010000520.1:0-2591 GCA_964408105.1 uncultured Chitinophagaceae bacterium
TCCGTGCAAGAATTACTATCGAAAATTGCCACACAAATCTGTCCTGGAGGAAGATTTATCAGGCCATTAGGAACAGGGGTGCCCGTTGCAACAGGATTCCAGCCTTCAAAGTAAGGCGGTGTACCTCCTGATGGAATATATGTTACGGCCCCATCATCAGCACCGTTACAGGTGATGTGAGTACCGTTTAATGTTACATTCAAAACCGCTGGTTCTATTACTACGGTATCTTTTGTTGCACTGCAACCATTAGTATCGGTAACGGTTACTGATATAGTTCCTGGACCAACATTTATTATAGTATCACCTCCGGGAAGTTGAACGAAAGGAGGTGGTGACCAAACATAAGAAGTATCACTAAACCCGCCTATACCACCAGTGGCAACCACCCATACCTTGCCGTCCATAAAGCCATTACAAGAAATGTCCTCCTTGTCGATAGCAAGGGAAATTGCAGTCGGTTCTCCTATTGTTGCGCTTCCGGTAATTGTACAGGTATTATCATCTGTAACCGTAACCGTAACCAGCCCGGGGCACAGGTTGAATGTTGAATCTCCAACGCCATTGGCATTCCCCCGGCTCCATGCATAACTATAGTTAAGTGTTCCGCCTGTTACCACCGCCCACGCAATTCCATCACACGAGCCATTGCAGGAAACATCCTGCTTGTCAACCGTAATGCCGAGTGCCGTTGGCTGACCGATTGTGACGCTTGAGGTTTCAGTACAACCATTAGAATCGGTCACGGTTACGGAAACCAAGCCGGGTAACAGTCCGCAAATCGAATCTGTTGAGCCACCGTTGCTCCAAACTCTTGTGTATGGAGGCGTACCTCCTGCGACAACAATCCATGCGCAGCCATCGCTCCCGCCATTGCAGCTTACGTCAGAATGATCAGAAGTGACTGTAAGCAGTGGCGGCTCGATGATCGTAATATCAACTGTATCCGCGCAGCCCTTAATGTCAGTTACGATCAAGGTAACTACTCCGGGACCCAGTCCTGTGGCGCTGTCTAAATTACTAACAGAACTTCCTCCCACTCTCCAATCCTTCAAATAACCCGGTGAGCCGCCCGTGATTATACCAACGATCCTCGCAACGCCATCATCATCTCCGAAACAAGTAATGTCCGTTTTAGAAGTTGTGAAACTCATTGGAGCAATCTCCGATATGTTGACACAAGCTGAATCAGTACATCCTTTGGAATCAGTTGCAGTAACGCATACCTGACCCGGCCCAAGATTAAAGACCGTATCATTGGTAGAACCGGTACTCCAGATATAAGTATAAGGAGGCGTTCCGCCTGTAACCGTAACCCAAGCCTGCCCATCCGCAGCGCCACCGCAGCTCACGTTGATGCTGTCCATGGTGAGCACCAAGGCTGGTGGCTGATTGATGGTGACGTTGGCAGAGGCCGTGCAGTTGAAAGAATCACTTACCATAACCGTTACCGGTCCAATGTTTAAAGAATCTACTTGATGATTGTTATTAGGAACGGGACTGCCCTTGGTCCAGCTATAGTCGTATCCATAATATTTTGGCGTTCCTCCGCTTACGCTTACCTGCGCAGTTCCGGTGCTATCACCGAAACACAGTACATCGGTTTTGGTCATATTCAGGCTTAGTGCCGGGGGCTGATCTATGTTGATGCTTGCCGTTTTGAAACAAGTAGAATCTGCAATGTCTTTAACCGTAACGGTAACATTCCCGAGCGGTAAATTACTTACAGTATTTGACCCGTAAGTTCCGTTACTCCAAACATAAATGAAACCAGACCCAGAGCCTCCGGTAGCCACCACTTCTGCTGTTCCATCTGAAAGCCCGTTGCATCGGATGTCAGTTTTAGTTAAGACTAAATGGATTGAATCTGGTTCATTAATGAATATACTGGCCGTGGCGGTACAGGTGTTTTGATCGGTTACAGTAACGGTAGTAAAACCCACTGGTAACCCCGTTGCAAATGTATCTGTAGAACTGTTGCTCCATACCGGCTGATATACAGGGGTACCTCCCGTTATAAATACCGTTGCAACTCCGTTGCTTCCCCCGTAACACGTAACATCGGTTTTACTCATCACAAGATCCAATGGTGGTGGTTCTGTAATGGTTACTGTATCTGCCACCGAACACGATGCATTATCCGTAACCGTAACAACGCATATTCCGGCAGCAAGGCCGGTAGCGGTTGGCGTAGTTTTTCCGTTGCACCAACTATAAAAATATGGGGAAGTCCCCCCGGAAGGATTTGCGGTTGCTATCCCGGTGCTATCCCCGTTGCATCTGACATTCACGATTCCTGAAAAAGAAATGGTTAAAGGCGCTGAACCTACTATTGTAACATTATCTGTTGCGGTGCAGCCGTTGGCATCGGTAACCGTTACGGACCTGTTTCCGGGACAAAGGTCAACCGGAGCTTGAGTTGTATCACCGTAATCCCATGAAAAACTGTATGGAGGTGTTCCACCGGAAACAGAGGCAGTCGCGCTGCCGTCACAGGAGCCACTGCATAAAGGATCAATGACGTTTGTAATATTGACCGCTAACACGGCAGGTTCCGTAATTGTTGTCGAGTAAGTTTTGCTGCAACCATT
>CAYOYI010000521.1:0-2585 GCA_964408105.1 uncultured Chitinophagaceae bacterium
TATAGAAATTTGTGAGGGGCTGGATCATCGTCACAATAGGGGAATCAAAATACCCCGATTAGTCCATTTCCTTTTTTGACTTTTCCGCTGCCAGCTTTTGTGATTCGTTGTGGTAAAATATTACGGACCGGTATGGTTCGCCCACATCGTTGCCTTGTCGGTCAAGCGTAGTGGGATCATGGGTTTTCCAGAAAACATGGAGCAGCTCCTCAAAGGAGATTTGCTCAGGGTCATAAGTGATCCGCGCCACTTCGATGTGTCCGGTATTGTGCTTGCAAACCTGTTCATAGGTAGGATTCTCCACATGCCCGCCAGAATATCCTGCTTCAACGGAATAAACACCTTCCAGATTTTGGAAAATGGCTTCTACGCACCAGAAGCATCCTGCGCCAAAAATCGCGGTATCTAATTTTTTATCGCTCACAAATTTATCCTCCGGAATATTTATGGTTTCCCCTTGTCCGGCACAGGAAACCTGTGTCAGAATGGTTGAAAAGACAAGTGTGTAAAAATAATGTTTTAACATAACGTTCCCATTTGGTGAAGAAAATCTTCAGCAGTTTTCTCGTCATGCAGAGCGACAGCGAAGCATCTGCAAGGGAGTTAGAGATTCTTCGCTTCGCAAAGCCTCCACTCAGAATGCGAAAATAGGATGATTCTATAATCTCTCCTTCAGAAATTTGATGGAGTAGTCATAGGCTTTTTCTGTCTTCTCTTTATCGTGCTGCGGATTGCTTGGATTAGCAAAAGCATGCTGGGCGTCAAAAGAAACGATATCGAGTCGCTTGCCTGCTGCCTGCATGTCGGCATCGAACTGCTTCACGATGTCCTGCGTGATCCAATTATCCTGCGCAGCGAATATTCCAAGTACATCCACATTCAAGGTTTTCAGCTTCTCAACATCTTTCTCCGGCATGCCATAATACATGATGCAGCCAACGGCCTGCTCACCGATCAGTAACGTGGCCTGCAATGACCAACCTCCGCCAAAGCACCACCCAACCGTAGCGATCTTCGCATTCTTTCCCACATAATTAATAGCTCCCTCAATAATTGCTTCTGCTCTTTTAGGATCAACAGCCTGCATCAACTTGCCTGCCTCTTCAGTTTTATCGGTGGTTTTTCCATCGTAAAGATCAATTGCCAGCACATTCACATTGCCGAGGTCTTTCTGAAATTTTGCGCTTTGCGCCTTGATGTAGTCATTCAGCCCCCACCATTCGTGAAATACAAAAAGATAATTATCCGTAGGCTTTTCCGCCCTGATCAAAAATCCCTTTCCCTGCTTTCCTCCGGTTACATCAAAGGAGATCATTTCACCTTCACCGGAGTAATTGAATTTCACAGGCTCAGCGTGTTCATCGCGGAATGATTTATACTTTGCAAGCATCGCAAAATCACCCGTTCCGTGGCACGATGGAGTTTGTGCGTTGACATTAAGGCTTAAAATAATGACGCTGAGAAAAAACATTAAGGGTTTCATCATTACTCAATTTTAATGGTGAAGAAAAAAACTGCCAACGGCAACCCATAAACTAAAAACAGCGGAGTTTACTTCGCTGCCTTCAGCCTCTTTCCGACCTCTTCCCAGTCGATCACGTTCCAGAAAGCCGAGATGTAGTCGGGCCGCCTGTTCTGATACTTCAGGTAATAAGCGTGTTCCCAAACATCCAGTCCGAGGATGGGTGTGCACTTCACAGGAGCAATATCCATCAGCGGGTTGTCCTGGTTAGGTGTTGAAGTGATGATGAGCTTGCCCTCTTTCACTCCAAGCCATGCCCAGCCTGAGCCGAATACCGTGCCGGCTGCAGTGGAAAATTCTCCTTTGAAACTATCGAACGCACCGAATGATTGGTTAATCGCATCGGCAAGGTCACCCGTTGGGGCGCCACCGCCTTTTGGTGACATGCTGTCCCAGAAAAGACCGTGATTCCAGAAGCCACCACCGTTATTGCGGATGGCACCGGATGCTTTTGAAATATTTGCGAGGATATCTTCAATGGATTTCCCGGCAAACTCGGTGCCTTCAACGGCAGCATTGAGCTTGTCGGTGTAGCCCTGATGATGTTTGGTGTAATGGATCTCCATCGTCCTGGCGTCAATGTTAGGTTCTAAGGCGTCATAAGCGTACTTCAACTTTGGTAGTGTAAAAGCCATGGTTGTGGATTTTTAGGTTAAATAATGGGAGGGCTAAATTAAAAAGTTTTGGAAGAAAAGTTGATTTGGAGATTCGGTGATTTGAAGATTTGATGATTCGGTAATAATCTTTTTTACTCAGAATTAATCATACACTTCCCTGCGGTGACCGATCCTGCTTATATCAACAATGTGGATTGTATCCTCAATTGAGTAGATGATACGGTAATCACCCACTCGTATACGCCATAGATTGGAATTTCCGCTTTTTAGTTTTTTAACGCCCGGTGGCCGGGGATTTTGAGAAAGCTTGTCGATGGATGACGCTACCCGCTTCAGCATTTTAGCGGGCAGGTCGTATAGTTCTTTCTTTGCTGATTCTATGAACGTAATGGCATACATGCTTACAGCCTGCCTTTTCTCTTCAGGTCTTTCTTAATGCTGTTCCA
>CAYOYI010000522.1:0-215 GCA_964408105.1 uncultured Chitinophagaceae bacterium
AAACATCATCTTGATGGGTTGGATATTAGGCAATATTCTGCCGCATTGATAAAACCCATTCGCGAGATTATTGATCGCAGGGGAAAATCCTGGCGCTCTTATGCCGCTCTCGCGTGTTGTGATATTGTAGGAGGAAACTCGCAGTTCGTTTCTGACTGGCTTGCATTGCCCGAACTCATGCACGTGGGTTCGCTCATCGTGGATGACGTTGAAGA
>CAYOYI010000522.1:233-2562 GCA_964408105.1 uncultured Chitinophagaceae bacterium
GGGTCCATCATGTCATGTGATGTTCGGTGAGCCTATCGCCATCAATGCCGGAACAGCCAGCTACTTCATTGGGCAAATTATAGTTTACCACGCCAACTTTTTGGCTCCAAATAAAAAAGTGCAGATATACAACATGTATTTTGAATCGTTGCGAGCAGCCCATTCCGGACAAGCCTTAGATATTTCAGGTCTCGACCATCTCATGCCTGAAGTGGTAAAAACCGGAGATGCCAACCTATTGGAAAAGCGAATTTTGGCGACTCACCGTCTGAAATCTGCTGTCCCTGCAAGCTATCTTGCCATGACTGGCGCAATCATGGGCGGTGGCTCTAAGAAACAAATAAATGCCATTGGAAGATTTTACGAAATACTCGGCATCGCTTTTCAAATTGTAGATGATGCGCTGAATCTAAGCGGATTCAAGGGCGAGTTGAAATCAAAAGCGGAAGATCTTTCAGAGGGGAAAATAACATTTCCGGTTGCAAAAGCGATGTCGCGCCTGCCATACAAAGAGCGCATGGAGCTATGGAATATTATCCGTTCAAAATCTTACAACCTAAAAGTCGTTGGAAGGGCGGTAAAGATGATTGAAGGCTGTGGAGCGATTCAGGCTTGCCAGGATCAGGCGAGAGATTTAATTGAAGCTGAATGGAAAAAGATTGACCCGCTGTTGCGTGATTCATTTTCCAAACTGATGTTACGGGCATTTAGCGCGTATGTGCTGGACAGGCAGTATTGATTTTTCAAAAGCGCTATACAATGAATCGCAAAAGAACCCACTTTTGAAACCACGATATTTGCAGAAATTAAAGTAATACACATATTATGAAACTGGAAGAAGAAATAAAAAGTCATTTCCGAAACGAATATCACAAGGCATTGGTGAATATTTATTATACCAACTGCGTGTTGGTAGAGGAATTTCAAAGATTGCTCGGGGAATATGGGATTACACCCCAGCAATTTAATGTGCTTCGGATATTAAGAGGGCAACATCCTGAATCCGTCAGTATTGGCGCCATCAGGGAAAGAATGCTTGACAAGAATTCGGATGTAAGCCGCATCATAGAACGGCTGAAGGTCAAAGGTGTAGTGGCAAGAAACGAAAGCAAAGATGACAGGCGTCTGAAAGATGTAAAGATTACCGCTAAGGGATTATCGCTTCTCAAAAAAATGGATAAGTGTGATGAACAAGTGGATGCGTTCCTGAGTAAGCTGTCAAAAAAAGAAGTTACACAACTAAACGATTTATTGGATAAGTCAAGAAACCGATGAACTGGAATTGGGCAATTTGCCCACGCACAAAGCCCGCAGGTAAAGTGGTGTTCGTCTTCCTCCTTCGGACAAAAAAAACGCGCCAGCTCGCTCAGTCACCCTGCCTGACATGTAAATTTTCAAAGGTAGGCAGGGTCACTTCGTGCCCTTCGGGTTGCTAAAGCAAAGCTGTCACGTTTTTTGCCTCAGTCGTCATCCTCACTTGTGGCTTCTTTGTCCTGCAAGCTCAGTGTGCAGCCATCACCGCAAATCAAAGCATTGCCCGCTCAGCTTGCAGTCCATCGCCACATATATTTGTGCTCGCCTGCGAACCTCACTCGGCTGCGGGGCTGTCATGGTTTTTGTTCCACGCTCATGCTTTTCAGCCCTCAATGCCATCACTAAAGCATCTTCCTTGGACACAAAAACAAAAACGCACGCCAGCCCCTTGCGTAAACGTAGCTGTCCACCGCCCTCATTCTTCGGGCTTTGTGTCCACCACCTCGTTCGGACTCGCAGTAGGCGAGCCGCTCAGTGTCCGCAATAAATATTGCAGCCACTTTTGCCAACGCTCGCTCATGGCTGTTTTACCTGCGGGCTTCGCCACGCTCAAATACAAAATACAAAAAGGGAAAATGCAGGAATACAAAATGCAGGAGGAAATGGAGGGAATGTTATTGCAATGTTCTTGCGGTCAGTTCATCCATTCCGCTTACTGCGTTCGTCAATCCGCTCCGCATCATTCCGTTTCACTCCATTCATGCTTCGCTTCTTTCCTCTCTCCGTTCGCTTCATTCCTTCACTCACCTCAGAACCGCGCAGAAAGAGAAGCTCCGTTCACTTCGCTTTCCGAGCAAGTGCATGGTTCCGTTCCGCGTCCCGACCACGATTTGCAATCGCTCTTATCCTAACTCATCGTGGCGGGAACGTGGAACTCCACGCCATTTTTCGGAACGCTCAGTTCAGTCGCTTCCCTTTCTCTTGCCCGCCCGCAAAGAGAGTGTATCCGTTGATTGGGGATTCGGGGGACTGGATTGGCTTGAATTAAGAGGAATAAATACAGAGGAAAATAGAA
>CAYOYI010000523.1:0-2559 GCA_964408105.1 uncultured Chitinophagaceae bacterium
GTGATTGAAAATCTACATTCTGCACTAATTCGTTGACGAGTTCAGTTTTCCCGGAATCAATATCGTATTGTTTAATGATGTTGCCGTAAATCACGCGCCCCATTTCCTTTTCATAATCAATTGAGAAAAAACGGGCTGAGAAGTCACCAAACCAGGGGACTAAAAAAAAATAAAGCACAGCGACAGCGCCAACTAAGGCTACCAATAGCGCAGCGATTCCTTTAAATCCTGATTGAGCAAATCGTTCAAGAATGTTCTTTTGATTTTTTGCTTTTGGAAATTCGGAGTAAAACTGATCGATGAAATTCTCAGAGCGCACATCCAGCACTTCTTCTATTTCCATTCCGAAACGGATCACGATGCGGTCGCTTCCGATGGTTTCGAAACTTGCAATATCCTTTTGCTGAAATTCCTCCCTTAATCTTGTTCCCGAATGGGTAATAGTGATGCGTCCGCTTCCAATCGCAACATCAACCTGCTTCGGCTTTGCGGTTTGCCCGTCAAAAAATTGTCCCTGAAAACTGCTCATTAAATGACGAAATCAAAATCAAAGAAATCGGCAAGGTCTTCTCCCGTTGCATCTTTATAATCCTGCTCGCTTTGAACGATCTGTTCAACGTCAACATGGCCTTCCAGTTCAATATTGTCGAAAACGAAGTTCATCGTTCTCACAATCGCCCAGGCCGAACCCAATCCAAAAGTGAATATAATGATTAGCAAGTTGACAAGCATTAGCTTGAGAAATCCCATTCCTGTCGCTTTGGAACGGAAAGATATTTTCTTGTCATCTTTCTCAATCCAGAGATTATTGATGTAATATTCAAACAGACTTTTTTGCCACCAGAATGCGTATATGCCAAGAGTAAGAATAGTGAGCAGGTAACCTGCCACATTCATCCAAAAGTACACCCCACCTTCTCCACGCCAATTGAATTTAGCGCTGCCAAAGCGAATGTGACTCATCACATAGCTGCGAAGATTCACCGTGAACCATGCTCCATAAATTCCGAGCGTGATAATGGTTAGCAGAAAGTCACGATAAACTAATTTGACAAGCTCGCCTTTGTTGCCTCGATAGCCAAATCTTATTCCACGCCAGCTCGAGCGTGACATACGGTAACGATATGAGCCGTGAATGATCAAAGGCAGGATAGCCATGATGCCACCATACAATACAATTGCAGCGGCAATAGGCATTTCATAATAAGTGAATGCCATAAAGAAGCCATAGATAAAAATTATCACGAGAACTGCTTTGATAAATCCTTTAAACATTTCCTTGCCCGTTCCATGAAACTGGAATGTGCTTCCTTCGAATTCCGAATTGCTGTACATGTATTGAAGTGTGCGCGCCTTTGCCCATGGATAGTATAATCCGAGCGTAATCACGGTGAGCAATAGATTCACGATTTGAATTGCGAACAAATCCCCGCCATTGCCGAGAAATTTGATCTGATAGTTTTTGGTTTCCATGTTCGGTTGGTTTGGCGCAAGATAAAAATAGTTTCTGATTTATCTGTTTAAATGACGTTATGATTAAAAAAACAAAAAGCTCTCCCGACTCAGGCAGAAGAGCTTTTGTTTTTAAAGAATTAAGTAAATCAGCTTCCCGGCAGTTTCACTCCAACCTGCGACATGAATGACATCTGATTGAATTGAATGTAAAGTGCAGTCCACTTACCGTTCTCGTCAATAGATGAAAACGAAAGCCAATCAACGGTAACATCATTGTTTGATGCAGGAATTCCGTTGAATTCACCGGTGTGCTTGCCGCTTACTATTCCTCTGCTTGCTACTCCATTAGAAGCGGAAACTATTTCAGTTGCCGTATGCTTTGCGCCAGAGAACGCTCCATTCATGGTTCTGAGATGATTTATCCATCCTGCCCTGTCAAGTGGTGCCGGATAGTTGGGATGATATACAACAAAATTGTCAGCGCAATTAGCAAACAGCGCCACTGAATCAGCTGCATCCATTGCCGCAAGAAACTCATTCACCTGTTGGGAATGATCCGGTGCAGGGGTTACCGGATGTTCTGCTGGTGGAGCTTGTTCTGCCGCGGGTTGCTGACAAGAAACCATTAATGAGATCAGGGCGATGCTAAAAATCCATTTAAGTCTTTTCATAACTGAAGGGTTTTGTGGGTTAAAAATTAGTTTGTGGCAGATGCTTCTGCACCCGGGACTGGAATTATACCAAGCTGAACCATCTCGGTGTAATGGTCTCCAACTTCCCAATGGTCAGTGGCTTTGCCTTCAGAGTTAAATTTCACTATGTCAACTCCTTTGAAATTCACTTTCTTGCCTGCGGCCTCAGCAGGTAGCCCAGGTATGCTGCCCGAAAAAGTTCCTTCAAGAGTATAATGAGCTATCAGGATATCGCCTTCAGTTGCCACATGCTCTATTGTCATGTTCAAATCCGGGTAAACTTGTTTGAACATGGTCATGGCTTGTCTGGCGCCTTCGATTCCTTCAGGCAGGTCAACACCTGGGATGGGAGCATGTTCTTTAAAATCGGCCGCTAAGTATTGACCAAGATTAGAGAGGTCTCCTGACTCCA
>CAYOYI010000524.1:0-2547 GCA_964408105.1 uncultured Chitinophagaceae bacterium
ACGGGACCTTGGTCTGGCCTTCGATCTGCGCGACGTAAACCCGATGCAGCTTCGCGCGCTTGGCTAGCGCGGCCTGCGTGAGTCCACGACCTTCGCGGAGCTGCTTGACCTTCATGCCGAGCTTCAATTCATCACCGCTCGGAAAAACGGTGGGAGGTGCTCCGGGCGCATAACCCACCAATGTCTGCCCTGCCAAAATAGACATCGTGCAATCTGTGATGGTAGAATCGGCAGCAAAAACAATCACATGGTGAACTATGGAAATATTGCCGGGAATTACTTCAATAGCTCTGATGAATTTATCTTCCGTTAGTCCTGATGGGATTGCGAAACAACTGTATTCATCTACATTGTCGGCCTTGCTTTCATAAGCGGGCATTTTCACAGTAAGATCCGGAGTGCCGGGAAGTATTCTTCCGGGAGGAAAATCAGGAACAGCCGGTTCTAACAGCGGATTGCCCTGCGGAGCACCTCCACTAACCCAATCAACAATGGTATTGATCTCGTCCTGCGTTAGTGTGCGCTCATGAAGAAAGCTCCGGTAGGAAACATCAGGCGGCCAGGGAGGCATGGTGCGGTCATTCACTGCTGCTGCAATGTAAGGACTCCACACATATGCATCTCCAAAAGATTCAAGTTTAAAAGGAGCTATACCTCCTGCTCTGTGGCATTTCGTGCAATTCTCATAAATGATTGGAGCGACATGCTCACTGTAGTTGGGCGTTTGCGCCTGCAGGCTGCCCGCAAGCAACACCATTATTTGTAAGGTAATAAAATACCGCATTGGTACATGTTATTGATCGGCTGATTAAAGGATAAAATTCCTCTATACTAAGTTACAGCATTTTTTGCATGGGTTATCACATGTTTGATACGGATAACGTGAGCTCAGTTCTTTAAGAACTTTACAGTTTGCTGTCTTTCACCATTCCATACTTTGATCAGATAAACTCCTTTGCAAAGTGTGTTCAGAGGCAGGCTGACATTTGGTTGGCTGTATTTCTGTGATATAAGTTTTCGTCCTGCCAAGTCATAAACGGTAATCGTATAAGGTATCGCGGAAGTGGCTTTGATAATCAGCGTTTCAAATGCGGAATTGGGGTAAACGGAAAAAATATTTTCTTCAATGCTGCCTAAACCAACTGTTGTATCCTCTTTGCAGAATTTCACCAACCCCATACTTGAGGTTCCGATCCAGTAACAGCCTGAATCACCTGCTTCAATACAAAGCAATTCATTTTGGGGCAGGGCGGAATTGGAACTGATCAAGTTGTCCCATGAGGTTCCCCCATTGTACACAGCGAGTCCGTTGATCGTTGAAGAAAGATAAACCGTATCGCCTTGGGAGATCACTAATCCGTTGTAGCTGTCGGTGGGGCTGTTGGAGTTGATGGTGTTCAGGCTAAGCCAGGATGTTCCGTTGAACGCAATCAAGCCTCCGGCAGGTGACGCAAGCCATAATGTATTTTGGGAATCGTGAGCAATGTCGAGAATTGTATTGTCTGGTATGGGCGAATTTATTGTTCGGTAGAGCGTCCACAATTTTTCGTTGATGCGCAGCAGTCCGCCATTGATTGTTCCTGCCCAGACTACCTTCATCGCGTCAACGTGAAGGGAGGTGATGTTGTTTGAAAAAAGGATGGAGTTGGTGTTGTCATAAACCATCCATGTTGTGTCTTTCAAATATACCAATCCCCCTGTAGTCCCGATCCACACGCCTGATGAATCGAAAACGATTGCCCGCACATGGTCATCAGGCAGGGGAGAGTTTGCCGGATTGAAAATTTTTATGACAGAATCATTTTCAAAAACTGCCAGCCCACCTACGAAAGTCCCGATCCAAACTCTGTTTTCATTGTCGAACGCAATGCTGCGTATGGAGTTATCCGGTAGCCCTACATTTGACGAATTAAAACTCTCCCAGGAATTTCCATCGAAATGTGCAATGCCCCAATCTGTACCGATCCAAATGGAACCATCTGGCGCCTTTTCAATTACCCGAACCGTGTTGTCGGGCAAGCCGGAGTTGGAAGCGGTGTAAACGGTGATTTGCTGAGAAAAGGAACAATGAGAAAAGAGAATGAAGAAGATGATGGCTTGATGTGCTAGTTTGCCGATATGCTGTGCCAATTTTTTTCCGATTAACTGATCAACAAATTAACCGATCAATTTACCGCCTTACGATCTTTGTAAGCATGATCTTCTTAACACCGGTAACTTCAAGCAGGTAAATTCCTCCAGCAAGATTGTTCATCCCAATTGATTCAAGGTGGTTCTCTGAAACAGTTTTCTGGAAAACCGTTAACCCAAGCGCATTGATTAACCGGAGCTTAGTTGTCCCGGGGGAAATTGAAGAAAGGTAAACATAAATAACTCCGCTGGTCGGATTGGGAAACACTGTGATTCCGCTTGTATTTAAGAAACCAATTCCAACACTTGAATCAGCTTGCACCAATACTGTTTTCATCGCGGTGCTGATACAGCCATTACCATTCTCATACTCATATTTGATTTCGAAAGGTCCGCCAGTTCCAGCGCCTGACGGAT
>CAYOYI010000525.1:0-2530 GCA_964408105.1 uncultured Chitinophagaceae bacterium
AACCCGCGTAGAGAATGTTTGCATTTGAAGGGTCAACAGCGAGTGAACGTACACGCCCTGCCCTGTTGGAGGGGCCTAGTTCAACCCATGAAAGCGCTACCTCGGTGTGAAACCTATTGTTGTGTGCAATGTGTTCGAGTGCCCGTTCACGCCAGCCATCAGGAATTGCGCCAACCGGTACTGCGCGTTGTCCCCAGTACCATTGCATTGCCTCACCCGGGTAGCCGGCGACTGCTTTTTCTTTGCCACCATTTTCCTCTTCTTCGTTCGGCATTGGAACGCGATGCGCGGTCGGCACTACATCATGCCAGGACGCCATCATCCCAATTGCAAATAACACAATACAGCACACACCAAGAATGCTTTGTCGGGTCATCGTCTTCCTCTCTGCAGTAGTCAATGAATTACTTAAAGCCGGTATCAATGAGATACCACGTTCCATCCTGTTTCATTCCGATCTTTCCGATCAGCGGGTCTCCCACCTTGGACATGCGCGCCTGGAAGAGGCGTTTGTTGCGCTCATTTCCCGATGCGGGCGCGCCCGATTCATCCAGCACGAATTCCGGCCTCACGGTGATTTTTTGTCCCGGCTCCGCAATGGTTGCGCCTGTGCCGGCCGGCAAAGCCGTTTGCAGTGTGAGATGGAATTCAAAATCATATGTGCCAATGAGATTTACCGCGGTAATCTCCGCACCGATAAGCGTAAGGTTGTCCTTCACTGCCGGTGGAGGTGGAGGTGTGGGGGGAGGAGCATCCGGCTGTTTGATCGCCGGAGTTTCCGTACGTTGTGATTTCTCTCGGGTATTTTCGTCAGAGCCGGAACAGCCGGCAAAGTACAAAAGCACAATCATCAGAATACAACGCATGTGTCCTCTCCTGAAAGAACCGACTTGCTTATGAATATGCATACTCCGAAATTGAAATGCAAAGGGACAAGTACAGAAACGGGCACTCGCATGAACACAGACACTTTTATGGTCGAAGCGATTGAGGAAGCAAGGGCGGGGCTTGCCGAAGGAGGCATTCCCATAGGATCCGTGCTTGTGCGTAACGGGCGGGTGATTGGCCGGGGGCATAACCGCAGGGTGCAGGAGGGCAACCCGATGAAGCACGCCGAAATTGATTGCCTCATCAATGCCGGGCGCGTTGGTTCATACAGGGACACAGTGTTGTATTCCACGCTCATGCCATGCTATCTTTGCGCCGGTGCCGTGGTCCAGTTCGGCATTCCAAAGGTGATCGTCGGCGAGGCCCGGACGTTTGCCGGCGCAGAGAAATTCATGAGGGAATATGGTGTTGAGATTATCAACATTGACCTTGATGAATGTGTCGCTCTCATGAAGGACTTTATTGCTCGTAATCCCGGGTTATGGAATGAAGATATTGGGAAATAGGATGAAGGATGGAGGGGTCAGGATGAAGGGTACAGGGGTGATAGTGCAATGCTTTCTCTTAGCCCTCGCTTCTGCGGTGCTGGCATTTGGACAGCCGGATGAGAGTAGCGGTATTTTTCGGCAGCCGGAATTGGTTGAACTGGTAAAGCTGGATTCTACAATCAGGCTGGATATCCGGTATGCTACAGCGAATAATTTTATGAAGAGAAAGATGTACACCCTTGCTCGTGCATATCTTCAGCGTCCGGCTGCAGAAGCGTTGGTTCGCGCGCACGGGAAACTTAAGGCAAGCGGCTACGGACTGCTGATCTTTGACGGATACCGTCCGTGGTCAGTAACAAAACAATTCTGGGATGAAACACCACCGGCGAAAAGGGATTTTGTCGCCGATCCGCAAAAGGGATCGAAGCATAACCGCGGTTGTGCTGTTGACCTTTCCCTGTTTGACCTCAAGACAGGAAAGGAAGTCCGCATGCCGAGCGCGTATGACGAGTTCAGCAAACGTGCATCTCCCGGTTATAAAGGTGGAACAGTGAAAGAGAGAAAAGGAAGGGACCTGCTGCGCTCAGTGATGGAATCGGAAGGGTTCACCGTTGATTCTGGTGAATGGTGGCACTTTGATTTTCGTGACTGGAGGGAGTACCGGGTGATGAATGTACCTTTTGAGAAGTTACAATGATGATGAAGTTGTGGTGTTGGTCGAATGTAATCTGATGAAAAATGGAAGCTCTGAATAGTTGAACTTGGTTCCGAATATCTACACTTTACTGCTGGACTACGGTCTTTTCCCGCAGGAAAAGTTCTGATGTTAAAATGTTATCTGCAACAGCTGGGGTGCACTGCCAACTTAAAATTCACGGACGATTAATGGGCATTTTTTTTGAAAACAAACCTGGCGAACAGACCCCTCTCACAAACAGCTAACTTTTCTGTTTTAATAATTTTATGGCAGCCGCACAGGTCAACCTAAAAGACAAAGCAAAAAGAGCCACTTCTTCTAAATCACAGGAAAATATGACTTACTATCCTGAGGTGAAAAAGTTTTTAGATCAATCAAAAACATCTAAGCTTGGAACTTCTGATTATCTGAATAATTTTCAAGGTCTCTCAGTTAAGGTAAGCTTTGGAAAAGGTAA
>CAYOYI010000526.1:0-2508 GCA_964408105.1 uncultured Chitinophagaceae bacterium
CTGTGTTATTAATAATTCAGCTGTAATCTCTGAGCCTCAACAGTTGATCACCTCTGCTTCTCAGATTAATGTTAGCTGTGCCGGAGGAAATACCGGTGCTATTGATTTGATAATAGTGGGAGGTTCTTTGCCATATAGCTACAACTGGTCAAACGGTGCCAGCACTCAAAACATAAGCAATTTGGTAGCGGGTAATTATGCGGTGACGGTGACTGATGCTAAAGGTTGTCAGAAACAGGCGGCAGTATTGATAACCCAGCCAGGTATTATTTCAATCAGCAGTACAACAACCGATGCCTCTTGCAATGGTGGTAGTGATGGTGCCATAGACATTTCCGTTTCCGGTGGAATGCCGGGTTATATGTTCTCATGGAATAATGGTGCAACTACGGAAGATTTATCTTCAGTAACCTCTGGATTATATCAGGTAACTGTTAGTGATTCAAATGGATGCACTAAGGTTTCTGCAATACCGGTTGATGAGGCTAGCGCTTTATCCGTTTTACTGGTATCAAAATCAGACGAAAGTTGCCTGACGAATAATGCCGGGGTCATTGATATTTCCGTCAGCGGAGGGTCGTTGCCTTATATTTTTAACTGGAGTAACGGTGACACTACCGAAGATCTAAGCGGCCTTTCCGCAGGTGGATATACGGTGATTGTTTCGGATGCAAATAATTGCAGCAAAGTAGATAATTATATTATCAATGCGGCACCGGCAGTAATGCTATCTTACACCAAACAGGATTTGAATTGTCACGGTGATTCAGATGGTTCAATTGATCTGAATGTAAGCGGAGGTACAAATCCTTATAATTTCAGCTGGTCAAACGGAGCAGATTCTGAAGATATTTCGGGACTTTCGGCTGATAATTATACTGTTTCAGTTACCGATAATACCGGCTGCAGCTCAACATCAACTATTAACATCAGCGAACCTTCAACGTTAATTGTTTTGGCAACCAGAATTGATGTGGCATGCAAAGGCGGAAATGATGGATCAATCGATCTAAGCGTTTCCGGAGGAACATTACCGTTTTTATATTCATGGTCTAACTCTGAGCAGACGCAGGACATAAGTAACTTGTTAGCTGGTATTTATGCAGTAACGATTACCGATAGTAGAGGTTGTCAAAAAGATACCTCATTGTTTATTCTGGAACCAATGCTGCTGAACATATCGCTGACTTTTCAAGACGTTGATTGTAACGGTTTAGCTACTGGCTCCATTCAAACTTCGGTTAGCGGAGGAACTTTTCCGTATTCCTTCGATTGGTCGAATGGATCGGTAGCACAAAATATAAGTAACCTAACTGCAGGATCGTACAGTATGACTGTTGAAGATTTCAATCATTGCATTGCATCAGAAAACATTTTAATTGGGGAGCCTGATGCAATGCAATCATCAGTCAATGCTACAGATGCCACATGCTTTGGTTTGAATAATGGCTCTGTGGATTTAACACTGTCAGGGGGCACTTTCCCATACTCTTATTTATGGTCGAACGGAGATACAACTCAAGACATTTCGTCTGTTCCTCAAGGCAATTATTCTGTTTCTGTAACAGATGCTAATGGATGCTCAATAACGGATGGTTTAACTATTTCTCAGCCAATGCCGATTAATATTTCAGCGAATATTCAGAGCCCTCTCTGCGCTGGAGGAAACACAGGGTCCATAGATCTTACTGTAAGCGGAGGCATTGCCGGATACTCATTTGTTTGGAGTACAGGAGACACCATTGACGATATCAGCGATTTGATTGCAGGTTTTTACACCGTTACGGTTAGGGATCAAAATGGATGTGTACAGATTTTTTCTGTAAACGTTTCTCAAGTTGGAGCCCTCCAGGTATCAGCGGCTTCGCAGGATGTTACATGTAATGGTTTAAGTAACGGTATGATTACAATTTTGACAAGTGGTGGTACTCCGGCTTATCAATATATATGGAATGATGGAAGTTCAACACCGGAATTGAATGGTCTTGGCCCAGGCATTTATAGTGTTACCGTAACAGATTTTAACGGATGCCAGGTGTTTGAGGATGATACAATAAATGAACCGGCTGACCTACAGATGGAACTTGATGGCGTGGAAATCACCTGCAACGGATCTGCTGATGGCAGGATTGATGTTACGCTTACAGGAGGGGTCCTTCCATATTTATTTAATTGGAGCAACGGTTTTATTGATGAAGATATATATGATCTTACCGCAGGTAAATATGCTATTACAATAACAGACGGAAATCAGTGTCAGGCTGTAGATAGCATAGTCTTATATGAGCCAGATGCAATTCAAATTTTCGGAACAATTAAAAACGCATCTTCCTTTGGTGCAGCGGATGGGGAGGTGCATTTGGAAGTTACGGGTGGAACCGGATCGTTCTTCTACATTTGGGATAATTCAGTTTTTGCTTCTTCCGATCTAACGGATCTTGAATCAGGAGATTACTGCGTAACCGTTAGTGATGAATATTTTTGTGTTTCTGCCGGTTGCTATACAGT